>NZ_JBHVST010000086.1:0-48952 GCF_042885015.1 Streptomyces sp. NPDC058086
GCCCAGGCCCCGGCTGATCAGCCGCGGCTCGGGGCCGCGCTCAGCCCGCGACCCGCTCCGCGGTCGTGCTCGGCTGCCTGCTGAGCGCGGCCGCCGCCGCGCCGACGAGACCGGCGTCCGTGCCCATCAGCGCGGGCGCCACGGTCAGCCGCTGTACGAAGGACAGGGTGGCGTAGTCGGCCAGCGCCTTGCGGAGCGGCTCGAAGAGCACGTCCCCGGCCTTGCCCACTCCCCCGCCGATGACGGCGATGTCGATCTCGACGAGGGTCGCGGTCGCCGCGATGCCCGCCGCCAGCGCCTTCGCAGCGCGTTCGAACGAGGCCACCGCCACCGGGTCGCCCTCGCGCGCGGCGGAGGCCACCGCGGCGGCCGAGGTGTCACCGTCGGGCCCCGGCCGCCAGCCGCCCTCCAGCGCCCGCCGCGCGATGTTCGGACCGCTCGCGATGCGCTCCACGCAGCCGCGCGAACCGCACGGGCAGGGGTCACCGTCGAGGTCCACGCTGATGTGCCCGATGTGGCCCGCGTTGCCCGTGGGACCGGGGTGGAGCTGACCGTTCAGGACCAGCCCACCCCCGACCCCCGTCGAGACCACCATGCACAGGGCGTTGTCATGGCCGCGCGCCGCACCCTGCCAGTGCTCGGCGGCCGTGATGGCCACCCCGTCGCCGATCAGCTCGACCGGCAGGCCCCCGGTCGCCGCACGGACCCGCTCGACGAGCGGGTAGTCGCGCCAGCCCGCCACGTTCACCGGACTCACCGTGCCCGCGGAAGCGTCCACCGGCCCCGCGCTGCCGATGCCGACGGTCCCCGCCCGGCTCCACAGCGGTGACCCGGTCAGCTCGCCGAGCACCTCCTCGACGGCCCCCATCACGGTGTCGCCGTCCTCCTGCGCGGGCGTCGCGCGCTGCGCGCGCAGAAGAATGCGGCCGCGGCCGTCCACCAGCGCTCCGGCGATCTTGGTGCCGCCGATGTCGAGCGCGGCCACGAGGTCGGTGTGCATCAGTGTCAGTTCTCCCGGTGAACCTGGTGAAAGGGGCAGACCGGTCTCGCGATGGGGGCGCAGGCCGGAGAATGCGGTGGACAGTGTCTCCCGCATCTGACAACGTTGTCCAGGCTCTATGCTCGACGCCACATCCTCATACAACCCCATGGACCGACGCACCCCCGTGGACAACAGGACCCGTGGCCGACAGGGACCGCCGCGTGGACGACGGGAACCATGGACGACAGGACAGGACAGCGCATCGTGGCAGAGACCGCCCGCCGATCCGAGAACCGCTACGGCAACCGTCCGACCATGAAGGACGTGGCGGCACGAGCCGGGGTGGGCCTCAAGACGGTCTCGCGGGTCGTCAACGGTGAGCCCGGAGTCACTCCGGACACCGAGCGCCGCGTCCAGGAGGCCATCGACGCGCTCGGCTTCCGCCGCAACGACAGTGCCCGGGTGCTGCGCAAGGGCCGCACCGCGAGCATCGGCCTCGTCCTGGAGGACCTCGCCGACCCCTTCTACGGCCCCCTCAGCCGCGCGGTCGAGGAGGTGGCCCGCGCCCACGGGGCGCTGCTCATCAACGGCTCCAGCGCCGAGGACCCGGACCGCGAACAGGAGCTGGTTCTCGCCCTGTGCGCACGCCGGGTGGACGGGCTGGTGATCATCCCGGCCGGTGACGACCACCGCTATCTGGAGCCCGAGATCAAGGCGGGCGTCGCCACGGTGTTCGTGGACCGCCCGGCGGGACAGATCGACGCCGACGTGGTGCTGTCCGACAGCTTCGGCGGGGCCCGCGACGGCGTCGCCCACCTGATCGCCCACGGCCACCGCCGGATCGGCTTCATCGGCGACATGCCGCGTATCCACACCGCCGCCGAACGGCTGCGCGGCTACCGGGCGGCCATGGAGGATGCGGGCATACCCGTCGAGGACGACTGGATGTCCCTGGGCGTCACCGACCCGCAGCGAGTGCGGAAGGCGGCCGAGGACATGCTGTCCGGCCCTTCCCCCGTCACCGCGGTCTTCGCCGGCAACAACCGCGTCACCGTCACGGTCGTCCGTGTCATCGCCGAGCGCGGCCGGCCGGTCGCCCTCGTCGGCTTCGACGACATCGAGCTCGCCGACCTCCTCGAACCCGGCGTCACCGTCGTCGCCCAGGACGCCGCCGCCCTCGGCCGCACCGCCGCCGAACGCCTCTTCCGCCAGCTGGAGGGCACCCTCATCACCCCGGAGCGCATCGAACTCCCGACCCGTCTGATCACCCGCGGCTCGGGCGAACTGCCGCCCGCGGACTGAGCCGTGGCCGAGCCGGACCCGCGCACTCTCGAAGCGCTCGGCCTCGCCGAGGCACCCCGCGAGCACCCGCTGAGCTACCCGGGCGCCCGGCCCGAGGAGTCCGTACTCCTCGACGGGGACCGGCTGTTGCCGCTCACGCGCAGGGTGTACGAGGACCGCGCCCCGGTCCTCGCGGTCGGCTCCAACGCCTGCCCGGCCCAACTCCGGCACAAGATGGCGCAGTCCGGGGTGTCGGGCACGATCCCGATGGTGAAGACGCGGGTCTGCGGCCTCGGGGTCGGCGTCTCGGCCCATGTGAGTCCGATGGGGTACGTGTCCGCGTCGCCGTTCCACGCGCCCGGCGCCGTCGGTGAGTCGTTCCTCACGTGGCTGGACGCGGCGCAGCTCGCGGTGGTGGACACGAGTGAGGGCGTTCCGGTGGCCGAGGGGGCGTACGGCAGGGCGTGGCTGTCCGCCTCCGACGTACGGATCGAGCTGGACTCCGGTGAACTCCTGCCGGGCGCCTACGTGTACGTCAACCGCCGCGGAGTGCTCCACAACGGCTCCGGAGCACCTCGCCCGCACCCCGGCGAGCGCCCGCTGCTCGCCTCGCTGCTCGCCAGGTCGGCGCGGCTGCGGGAGCTTTTCGGGGTGACGCCGGAGGAGTTCTGCGCGCGGGCTCGCGGGGATGCCGCGCTCTGCGCTCGGGGCACCCGGCTGTTCGCCACGGAGGGGCTCACCATGGCTTCGGGGCTTGAGAGATACGCGTAGAGGGTCCGTCATCACAGTGCGGGCCGTATGTGGCTGGTCGCGCCCACGCGGCTCAGCCGCACAGCGTCACAGCCCCGCGCCCCTGAAAGCAGGGAGCTTCACTTCCCCGAGATGGTCAGGTCGCCGCGCCTTGGCACCGCGAAACCCTCCAGGTCGGCCCTCGTCAAGCCCGTCACCCTCGCCACCTCCGCGATGTCCAGGGCACCGCAGTCCAGGCCGCGCAGGAGGTAGCCGCCGAGGGCCTTGGCGGTGGCGGGCTCGTCCATGACGTCGCCGTCGGTGTGGCTGGCGTAGCGGGCGAGGCGGGCGGCGGCCTGTTCGAAGCCCTCGCGGTAGAAGGCGAAGACGGCGGCGTAGCGGGTCGGGATGTGGGCGGGGTGCATGTCCCAGCCCTGGTAGTAGGCGCGGGCCAGGGCGCGGCGGGTGAGGCCGTAGTGGAGGCGCCAGGCGTCGTGGACCTTCTCGGTGGGGCCGATCGGCAGGACGTTGGTGGAGCCGTCCGAGACGCGTACGCCGGTACCCGCGGCCGCGACCTGCATGATCGCCTTGGCGTGGTCGGCGGCCGGGTGGTCGCTGGCCTGGTAGGCGGCGCTGACGCCGAGGCAGGCGCTGTAGTCGAAGGTGCCGTAGTGCAGTCCGGTGGCGCGGCCCTCGGCGGCCTGGATCATCCGGGCGACGGTCGCGGTGCCGTCGGTCGCGAGGATGGACTGGCTGGTCTCGATCTGGATCTCGAAGCCGATGCGGCCGGGCTCCAGACCGCGCGCCTTCTCGAACTCCTCCAGGAGCCGGACCATCGCGGTGACCTGCTCGGCGTACGTCACCTTGGGCAGCGTCAGCACGAGTCCCGCGGGCAGGCCTCCCGACTCCATCAGGCCCGTCAGGAAGATGTCGAGCGTGCGGATGCCCCGGTCTCGTACCGGCGCCTCCATGCACTTCATGCGGATGCCCATGTACGGGGCGGCCGTGCCGTTCTCGTACGCCTCGGCGATCAGGCGGGCCGCGCGGGCCGCCGCCTCGTCCTCCTCGGCGTCCGGGCGCGGGCCGTAGCCGTCCTCGAAGTCGACCCGCAGGTCCTCGACGGGCTCGCGCTCCAGCTTGGCGCGTACGCGGTCGTACACGGGCCCGGCGAGGTCGTCGGTGAGACCGAGGACGGCGGCGAAGGACGCGGCGTCGGGGGCGTGCTCGTCGAGGGCGGCGAGGGCCCGGTCGCCCCAGGAGCGGATGGTGTCGGCGGCGAACACGTCGCCGGGGACGTACACGGTGTGGACGGGCTGCCGGGTGCCGGGGTCTCCGGGGTAACGCCGCGCCAGTTCGGCGTCGACCGGGGCGAGGGAGGCGCTGATCTCCTCGCTGACGGCGCCCGCGAGGCTCGTCGCCACGTTCTCCTGCTGGCCCTGACCCATCCCACACCCTCCAGTTTTCCGCTCCACGGAATCAATAATCCGTAGAGCGAAGTTATCCATGGTGCTCACCGATGGTCAACACCTGTCCACGGCATGGTCCGTCATGTGCACTCCCGCCCCACGCCTTCTTTCGCGTCGCGGGGCACACCCCTCATGCTGGCCCCGAGGGGAGGGGATCACACATGTCGAACACCCGCAGAGTGACGCGACGCATGGGTCTGCGGACGGTGGTGGCCGCCGCGGTCGCCGTACCCCTGCTCACCACGGCGACCGCCTCCGCCAGCCGGCGCGGCGGCCACCGTCTGGAGATCATGACGTTCAACCTGCGCTTCGCGAGCGCCGCCGAGCCCAACAGCTGGGCCGTGCGCCGCCCGGTGATGCGCGAGCTGTTACGCCGGGAGTCGCCCCACGTCATCGGCACCCAGGAGGGCATCTACCAGCAACTGCGTGACATCGATTCCGACCTCGGACCGCACTACGACTGGATCGGCACGGGCCGCAAGGGCGGCAGCCATGACGAGGCGGTGGCGATCTTCTTCGACACCCGCCGGCTGGCCCCGGTCGAGCACGACAGCTTCTGGCTCTCCGACACCCCCGAGCTGATCGGCTCGAACACCTGGGGCGCCGCCTTCCCGCGCATCGTCACCTGGGTCCGCTTCCGCGACCTGCGGGACGCACGGGAGTTCTATGTACTCAACACCCATCTGGACCACGCGAGTCAGCACGCACGCATGCGTGCCGCGAGTCTGATCTCCGAACGCGTCGCGCGCTTCGACCGCGCTCTGCCGCTCGTCGTGACCGGCGACTTCAATGCCGTCGCCCACCAGAACCCGGTGTACGAAGCGATGCTGGGCGCCGGGCTCGCCGACACCTGGGACGCGGCGGCCGAGCGCGGCACGCTCTACGGGACCTTCCACGGCTACCAGCCGTTGACGCCGGACGGCGACCGTATCGACTGGATCCTGGTCGGACCCGGGGTGACCGTGCACCGGGCGGCCGTCAACACCTTCGCGCTGGACGGTCAGTTCCCCAGTGACCATCTGCCCGTGCAGACCTGGCTGAGCCTGGCATGAGCGAGGCCCCCGTGACCGCGCGGGCGGTCTCGGGGGCCTCGTACGGCCGGAGCCGGACTCGATCAGCCCTTGCGGGTCTTGATCTCCTCGGTGAGCTGCGGGACGACCTCGAAGAGGTCGCCGACCACGCCGTAGTCGACCAGGTCGAAGATCGGGGCCTCGGCGTCCTTGTTGATCGCCACGATCGTCTTCGACGTCTGCATACCGGCGCGGTGCTGGATCGCGCCGGAGATGCCGGAGGCGATGTACAGCTGCGGCGAGACGGACTTGCCGGTCTGGCCGACCTGGTTGGTGTGCGGGTACCAGCCGGCGTCCACCGCGGCACGCGAGGCACCCACGGCCGCGCCGAGGGAGTCGGCGAGCGCCTCGATGATCGAGAAGTTCTCGGCGCCGTTGACACCACGGCCGCCGGAGACCACGATCGCGGCCTCGGTCAGCTCGGGGCGGCCGGTCGACTCGCGCGGGGTACGCGCGGTGACCTTGGTGCCGGTGGCCTTCTCGGAGAAGGAGACCGCGAGGGCCTCGACGGCGCCCGCGGCCGGGGCGGCCTCCACGGCGGCCGAGTTCGGCTTGACCGTGATGACCGGGGTGCCCTTGGCGACACGGGACTTGGTGGTGAAGGAGGCGGCGAACGCGGACTGCGTGGCCACCGGGCCCTCGTCGCCGGCCTCGAGGTCGGTCGCGTCGGTGATGATGCCGGAGCCGATGCGGACCGCGAGGCGCGCCGCGATCTCCTTGCCCTCGGCGGAGGACGGGACGAGCACGGCGGCCGGGGAGACGGCTTCGTACGCGGCCTGGAGCGCGTCCACCTTCGGGACGACCAGGTAGTCGGCGTACTCGGCGGCGTCGTGCGTGAGGACCTTGACCGCGCCGTGCTCGGCGAGCGCGGCGGCGGTGGCCTCGGCGCCGGAGCCGAGGGCGACGGCGACGGGCTCACCGATGCGGCGGGCCAGCGTCAGCAGCTCCAGGGTGGGCTTGCGGACGGCGCCGTCCACGTGGTCGACGTAGACGAGAACTTCAGCCATGGGACTTCTTCTCTCCTGCTTACGAAAGATGAGGGGCGGTCAGCGAGTGGAGGTTCAGCGAGCCTCGAACGGGCCTTTAGATGAACTTCTGGCCCGCGAGGAACTCGGCGAGCTGCTTGCCGCCCTCGCCCTCGTCCTTGACGATCGTGCCGGCCGTGCGCGCCGGGCGCTCGGTCGCGGAGTCGACCTTGGTCCAGGCACCCTCGAGACCGACCTCGTCCGCCTCGATCTCCAGGTCCTCCAGGTCCCAGGACTCCACCGGCTTCTTCTTGGCGGCCATGATGCCCTTGAAGGAGGGGTAGCGCGCCTCGCCCGACTGGTCGGTCACCGACACGACCGCCGGGAGGGAGGCCTCCAGCTGCTCGGAGGCGCTGTCGCCGTCACGGCGGCCCTTGACGACGCCGTCCTCGACGGAGACCTCGGAGAGCAGCGTGACCTGCGGTACGCCCAGGCGCTCGGCCAGCAGGGCGGGGACGATACCGGCGGTGCCGTCCGTCGAGGCCATGCCGGAGATGACCAGGTCGTAGCCGGCCTTCTCGATCGCCTTGGCGAGCACCAGCGACGTACCGATCGCGTCGGTGCCGTGCAGGTCGTCGTCCTCGACGTGGATGGCCTTGTCCGCGCCCATGGAAAGCGCCTTGCGCAGCGCGTCCTTGGCGTCCTCGGGGCCGACGGTCAGCACGGTGATCTCGGCGTCGTCCGCTTCGTCGGCGATCTGCAGCGCCTGCTCCACCGCGTATTCGTCGAGCTCCGAGAGCAGACCGTCCACGTCGTCACGGTCCACGGTCAGGTCATCGGCGAAGTGCCGGTCGCCAGTGGCGTCGGGCACGTACTTCACAGTGACAACGATCCTCAAGCTCACGCCGGCTCTCCTACTGCATCGTCATTTCTGGGCTGCCTTCTTTCAGGCAGCATAGGCGCCTGAAGCGGCCGATCCCGGTCGGGGCGGCCCGCGCTCCGAACGAAATATTACTCGTCAGTACACCCAGTTCCTGCCCACTAAGCAAGCGCTTTGAACTGTGACCTTGGCAACGCTGCGTAACCGACGAGTAGGACTCACCGGTAGGACCGGCGGGTAGCTTCAGTCGCGCAGGCCGTTGAAGCGTCCCTGGTGGTACAGCAGCGGGCGGCCCGCGCCCGACGGATCTCCGAGGACGACCTCGGCCAGCACGATGCGATGGTCCCCGGCCGGCACCCGCGTCACGACCCGGCAGACGAGCCAGGCCAGTACGTCGTCGAGGACGGGAACATCTTCCGGACCCTTACGCCAACGGGTGGGCGCGCCGAAGCGGTCGGCGCCGCTGCGGGCGAAGGTGGCGGCGAGTTCCTGCTGGTGCTCGCCGAGTATGTGGATGCCGACGTGGTCGGACTCGGAGATCGCGGGCCAGCTGGAGGCGCCGACACCGATACCGAAGGAGACGATCGGGGGCTCGGCGGAGACCGAGCTGAGCGAGGTGGCGGTGAAGCCCACGGGACCCGAGCCGCCCTGCGCCGTGATCACGGCGACACCGGCCGCGTGCTGCCGGAAGACGGAGCGCAGGAGGTCGGGTGAGGCGGGTTGCGCATCGGGAGAGGCGAGCCGAAAAGTGTCCAGGTCGGGCGTGGCCGTCATGGAGTCGTCCTTCTGCGAGTGGTGATGAGCAGGTCCGTAGGTGCTCAACAGACCGGACAGCGCGCACTCGCGGTGCGGGCCAGGTCCACGTGGACACGCTCGAAGAGAAGGAGTTCCGGGGGCATACGGTCAGGTTGACGATAGGTGGTGCGTGCAGTCAAGTACGTCCGGTCATCTGCGAGATGCCTCACCATGATCGCCACGGGTCAGACGGCCTCTCCCAGCGCCGCGATCACATCCGCCTTGCGCGGCTGTCCGGTCGCGCGCCGCACGATCCGTCCGTCGGCGTCGAGGACGAGCACGGTGGGGGTCTTGAGGATCTCGAGTTCGCGGACGAGTTCGAGGCGGTCCTCGGCGTCGATCTCCACGTGGTGCACACCCGGGACCATTCCGGCCACCTCGGTGAGCACCCGCCGGGTGGCCCGGCAGGGAGCGCAGAAAGCGCTGGAGAACTGGACGAGCGTGGCCCGTTCACCGAGTTCCTCCCCCAACTCCGCCGCGCCGAGCCGCTTTCCACCGTCACGCCCGCGCACTCTCACCCTCCCGCTCCGCCGCCGTTGCAGCGCTCCGAACGCGCTCGCCGCCGCGAGCACCACCACGCACACCAGAAGTCCGGTCATCTTCAGCACAAGCATTCACGAGACCGCAAAGATTCCCGGGTCCATGAACCGCCCTTCATACGGAATGCTTGATTCATGGACATTGACGCAAGAGGGCCGCGGTTCGGTGCGGCCGTGACGACCGTCGTACTGGCGGCCGTTCTGATCACCGGCAGCACCTGGCTGTTGGCCTGGCAGGTACTGGCGTTCGCGCTGGGCGCCTCGGGCGGCGTGGCGCGCTCTCCTTACGGCTGGCTGTTCCGGAAGGTCGTACGCCCCCGACTCGGGCCGCCGACACGGTTCGAGTCGCCTCAGCCGCCGCAGTTCGCGCAGGCCGTCGGGCTCGTGTTCGCGGTGGTCGGGCTAATCGGTTTCACGGCGGGACCCGACTGGCTGGGGTTCGCCGCGACCGGCTGCGCGCTGGCGGCCGCGTTCCTCAACGCGGCGTTCGGGTACTGCCTGGGCTGCGAGATGTACTTGCTCGTACGTCGGGTGACGGTACGCACCCAGTGACGGTGAGTTAGAAGTCCGAGGTCGATCAGGGGACACGTGACGAGGATCTCGCCGCATCGCGGCACCAGGACTGGCCACTCGTCCGTTCTTCGGGCACGATCTGCGCAATGCCGTAAACCTACGGCTGCGTAACTTTCCCGCCGGGAGACCCCTTCCCGAGCAGAGAGAAAGGGTCCACCCCGTCCATGGCAGAGCTTGTCTACCGTCCTGTCGTCGGTCTCGCCCAAGTGTTGTTCAAGGCCTGGGACCTCAAGATCGACTGCAAGGGATCGGAGAACATTCCGCGCTCGGGCGGCGCCGTGCTGGTCAGTAACCACATCAGTTATCTGGACTTCATCTTCGACGGTCTGGCCACCCTGCCGCAGAAGCGCCTGGTGCGCTTCATGGCGAAGGAGTCGGTCTTCCGGCACAAGATCTCCGGTCCGCTGATGCGGGGCATGAAGCACATCCCGGTGGACCGCAAGCAGGGCGAGACGGCGTATCAGCACGCGCTGGATTCACTGCGGTCCGGCGAGATCGTCGGCGTCTTTCCCGAAGCGACCATCTCCCAGTCCTTCACCCTGAAGAGCTTCAAGTCGGGTGCCGCGCGCATGGCCCAAGAGGCCGGCGTGCCGCTGATCCCGATGGCCCTGTGGGGCACCCAGCGGCTGTGGACCAAGGGCCACCCGCGCAACTTCAAGCGCAGCCACACCCCGATCACCATCCGGGTCGGCGAACCGGTGGAGGCCCCGCAGGACCAGTACGCGGGCGCCATCACCCGGCGGCTGCGCGAGGGTGTCCAGGACCTCCTGGAGGCCGCGCAGCGCGCCTACCCGGTCCGCCCCAAGGGCCCGGACGACACCTGGTGGATGCCCGCACACCTCGGCGGCACGGCGCCGACCCCTGAAGAGGTCAAGGCGGCCGAGGCCCGCTGAATCGTCACGCCGGGGCGTGGACGGTGCTCCACGCCCCGGGGCTGAACCTCTCCAGGAGTTCGGCGAGTTCGACCCCGTCGCACCGCGCCGCCTCGTCCGCGTCCGGGTGATGGGTGGCCGGTCTCAGAGTGCGCTGGGGAGCGTCTGCCAGAGGTACGGCCGGTCGGGTGCGGCCTTGAGGGCGCTCAGCACGACCGGGTGAGGTTCGGCGTACAGAACCGGATAGTCCAACTCGTCGAATTCGGGATCGGGCGTGAAGGCCAGCCGCTCGCCGTCCAGGGAGAACTGGGCGTCCACGCCCGGCTTGTTGCCGCGGGGGTCCTGCCGGTGCCAGGCGCCGTTGAACCGTACGGCGACGAGACCGTGCACCTCGTCGAACTTCTGGTAGCAGAACGCCGTCGGGATGTCCTCGGCTCGCAACAGCGCGGCCAGGGCGTGGGCCTTGGCGTAGCAGATGCCGGTGCGCCGCTCCAGCACGTCGGAGGCACGCCAGGTGACCCGAAGATCGCCGGAGTCCTGCGAGTGCGGGATGGTGTCGCGCACGAATTCGAAAGCCGCCCGCGCATAGGCATACGAGTCGCCGGCCCCCTCGGCCAGCCGCGCGGCCGTCTCCCGTACGAGCGGATGGTGATGGTCGATGACCTCGTCGGCGGCCAAGTAGGCAGACAGGTCGGCAGTGTTCTGGATCAGCTCCATGCCCGGAGAGCATAGGAATGCGGCCACCCGAGAGTCAATGACTTTTCAGATGGCCGCATATCTATGCAGACGCTGGCGCTCGGGTTACGCGTGAGCCATCTCCTCCTTGAGCGCCGCCACGAACCCGTCGACGTCGTCCTCGGTCGTGTCGAAGGAACACATCCAGCGGACGTCGCCCGCCGCCTCGTCCCAGAAGTAGAAGCGGTAGCGCTTCTGGAGCCGCTCGCTCACGTCGTGCGGGAGACGCGCGAAGACGGCGTTGGCCTGGACCGGGTGGAGGATCTCCACGCCGTGCACCGCGCGCACGCCCTCGGCCAGCCGCTGGGCCATCTGGTTGGAGTGGCGGGCGTTGCGCAGCCACAGGTCCTTGGCGAGCAACGCCTCCAACTGCACGGAGACGAAGCGCATCTTGGAGGCGAGCTGCATGGACAGCTTGCGCAGGTGCTTCATGTGACTGACCGCGTCCTGGTTGAGGACGACGACGGCCTCGCCGTACAGCGCGCCGTTCTTCGTCCCGCCGAGACTCAGGAGGTCGACGCCGACCGCGTTGGTGAACGTGCGCATGGGCACGTCCAGGGAGGCGGCCGCGTTGGCTATCCGGGACCCGTCCAGGTGCACCTTCATGCCGTGCGCGTGGGCGTGGTCGCAGATCGCGCGGATCTCGTCGGGCGTGTAGAGGGTGCCCAGTTCGGTGCTCTGGGTGATCGAGACGACCTGCGGCATCGCACGGTGCTCGTCGTCCCAGCCGTAGGCCTGACGGTCGATCAGCTCGGGGGTGAGCTTGCCGTCGGGCGTGGGCACGCTGAGCAGCTTGAGGCCGCCCATACGCTCGGGGGCGCCGCCCTCGTCGACGTTGATGTGCGCGCTCTCCGCGCAGATCACCGCGCCCCAGCGGTCGGTGACCGCCTGGAGCGCGACCACGTTCGCGCCGGTCCCGTTGAAGACCGGGAAGGCCTCGGCGGTGGCGCCGAAGTGGCTGCGGATGATCTGCTGGAGGTTCGCCGTGTAGTCGTCCTCGCCGTAAGCGACCTGGTGCCCGCCGTTGGCCAGGGCCACGGCGGCGAGCACCTCGGGGTGGACCCCCGCGTAGTTGTCGCTGGCGAAGCCGCGGACGGACGGGTCGTGGTGACGCCGGGCGTCGGTCTTCGCAGGGTTCACGGCTTCTCGGTCAGCCACAGACGGTTTCCGTTCACTTCACCGGCGGGCTGCGACCAGACGCCGGCGATGGCCTCGGCCAGATCCTCGACGTCCGTGAAGCCCGCGAACTTCGCGTTCGGGCGCTCGGCGCGCATCGCGTCGTGCACCAGTGCCTTGACCACCAGGATGGCAGCCGCGGAAGTCGCACCCTGCTCGCCCCCGGCCTTGCGGAAGTAGTCCGCCATGGCCAGCGTCCACGCCTCGGCGGCGGCCTTGGCGGCGGAGTAGGCGGCGTTGCCCGCGGTGGGCTTGCTCGCGCCCGCGGCGCTGATCAGCAGGTAGCGGCCACGGTCGCTGCGCTGCAACGCCTCGTGGAACGCGAGGGAGGTGTTCTGCACCGTGCGGATGAGCAGCAGCTCCAGGAAGTCCCAGTCGTCGAGGCTCGTCCTGGTGAAGGTCTCGCTGCCCCGCCAGCCGCCGACCAAGTGGACCAGGCCGTCGACGTGGCCGAAGTCCTTCTCGACGCGGGTGGCCCAGTCGCGGGTCGACTGGAGGTCGAGCAGGTCGACCGTGTCGCCGATGACGGTGGCACCGCCGTGCCCGTAGCGGGCCGCGTCCACGGCCTCCGCGAGCCGCTCCGGATCGTTGTCCGATCCGATGACGGTCGCGCCCGCGTCGGCGAGCCGGGCCAGCGTCGCGCGCCCGGCGGGTCCACCCGCTCCGGCGACCGCGATCACCGCGCCGCTGAGAGGTCCGTTGCCGTTTCCGTGTGACATCGCCTTCGCCTCCTGAACATCCCCGGTACGAGCGCTCACGCGGCGGCCCGCTCGGCGCTCGTCGCGGTGATGCCCTTGGTGGAGGCGATCACGTTCTTCAGTTTCTTGGAGAGCGCCTCATAGAACATGCTCAGCGGAAACTCGTCCGGAAGCACGTCGTCGACGAGCTTACGGGGCGGCTGGGTCAGATCGAGGGCGTCCGGGCCCTTGGCCCAGCGGGAGCCGGGGTGCGGTGCGAGATAAGTGGAGACGAGCTCGTACGCCTTGAACCAGTGGACGAGCTTGGGGCGGTCGATGCCGGCCCGGTACAGGTCCTCGATCTCGGCGCACAGCTGGTTGGTGATCTGCGGGGCGCGCTGCCAGTCGATGTGCAGCTTGTTGTCGGTCCAGCGGACGACGTCGTGCTGGTGCAGGTAGGCGAAGAGGAGCTGGCCGCCGAGACCGTCGTAGTTGCGGACGCGGTCGCCGGTGACGGGGAAGCGGAACATCCGGTCGAAGAGCACCGCGTACTGCACGTCACGACCGTGCTGGTGGCCCTCGGCCTCCAGCTTCACGGCCTCCTTGAACGCGGTGAGGTCGCAGCGCAGCTCCTCGAGGCCGTACATCCAGAACGGCTGGCGCTGCTTGATCATGAACGGGTCGAACGGCAGGTCGCCGTGGCTGTGGGTGCGGTCGTGGACCATGTCCCACAGCACGAAGGCCTGCTCGCAGCGCTCCTGGTCGTGGACCATCGCGGCGATGTCCTCGGGCAGCTGAAGGCCCAGGACGTCCACGGCGGCGTCGGTGACGGCGCGGAAGCGGGCGGCCTCGCGGTCGCAGAAGATGCCGCCCCAGGAGAATCGTTCCGGCGCCTCGCGCACGGCGATCGTCTCCGGGAAGAGAACGGCCGAGTTGGTGTCGTAGCCCGCCGTGAAGTCCTCGAAGGTGATGCCGCAGAACAGCGGGTTGTCGTAGCGGGTGCGCTCCAGCTCGGCCAGCCAGTCCGGCCAGACCATGCGCAGCACGACCGCCTCGAAGTTGCGGTCCAGGTTGCCGTTCTGCGTGTACATCGGGAAGACGACCAGGTGCTGGAGGCCGTCCTCGCGGTGCGCGGCGGGCTGGAAGGCCAGCAGTGAGTCCAGGAAGTCGGGCACCTGGAAGCCACCGTCGGCCCAGCGCCGCAGGTCCTTCACGAGCGCCTCGTGGTACTCGGCGTCGTGCGGCAGCAGCGGGGCGAGCTGCTCGATGGCGTCTACGGCACGGCGTACGGTCAGATCGGCATCGGCCGTGTCCGGGGCACCCTCGGCCTCGAAGTCGATCGACCCGTCCTTGGACTGCCAGGGCCGGATCTCCTCCACGGCATCCTTGAGCACGGGCCAAGCCGGGTGCTCCACCACCCTGCCCACGGGAGGAACCCGCTCCTCCACACCCACTGGCACAAGAATTTCCGTCATCTCTCACCCTCCACGGGAGAACCTCGCGTATGCACACCGTATGTATATGAGGTTCCTTCCCGCAAGGGGAGACTCGATAGATTATCCTGCACCACCCCAACTTCACCGCTCTTTTTCCTGCCGGATACCGTGAAGGCGACTACTTCCGCTATGCGGCGCCGGACACACGGGCATCCGCGGGAAGCGCCGGGACGTGGCAGGAGCAACGACCCTGGGGCGCTCGGGGGTCAACCGCCAGAAGACTCGCCCACACCCGGGTGACGCGCCCCGGCGGCAACGGCCCGCTCTCCCCTTGCGGCAGACACGCCCTGCCTGGCGTACGAGCGGGTACATCGCGCGGCGGGACGATTAGGCTGCGGCCTTGCCGCGTGGGTGCCGCCGAGACCACGCGCGAGCCGAGCCGCCGTCGACGGAAGCGAGTCGAATCTTGAACTTCCTCACCATCGGTCATCGCGGAGTGATGGGTGTCGAACCCGAGAACACCCTCCGTTCCTTCATCGCCGCCCAAAACGCGGGCCTCGACCTGATCGAACTCGATCTGCATCTGAGCAAGGACGGCGCGCTGGTCGTCATGCACGACGCGGACGTGGACCGTACGACCGACGGTTCGGGGCCGATCGCCGAGATGACCCTCGCCGAGCTGCGCACCCTGGACGCCGGGCACGGTGAGCGCGTGCCCGTCTTCGAAGAGGTCCTGGACGCCGTCAGGGCGCCACTGCAGGCCGAGATCAAGGACACGGCGGCGGCGCGGGCGCTCGCCGAGGTGATGCACCGGCGCGATCTGGTGGGGCGGGTCGAGGTGTCCTCGTTCCACGACGAGGCGATCGCCGAGATCACCCGGCTCGTGCCGGGCGTCCGCACGGCGCTCATCGCGAGCCGCTACGACGTCGATGTCGTGGACCGCGCCGTGGAGGCCGGCGCCGCCACCGTCTGTCTCAACATCCGCCGGCTGACCCTGGAGGTCGTCGAGCACGCCCGCAAGGCCGATCTGCGGATCATCGGCTGGGTGGTGAACACCCAGGACCACCTGCGGCTGGTGCGCGCGCTGGAGCTGGACGGCGCGACCACCGACTACCCCCAGATCAAACGCACCGGCCGCTTCACGGCCTGAGGATCACTCCGCCGGCTGCGCCAGGGGCTTGACCAGCAGCTCGAACTGCAGGTCGTCGCGCTGCGGAATGCCGAAGCGCTCGTCGCCGTACGGGAAGGGGGTCATCCTTCCCGTACGGCGGTAGCCGCGCCGCTCGTACCAGGCGATGAGGTCCTCGCGTGCGGAGATCACGGTCATGTGCATCTCCGCGACGCCCCAGGTCTCGTGGGCGTGCCGCTCCGCCTCGGCGATGATCACCTTGCCCAGGCCGCCGCCCTGGAGTGCGGGACTCACCGCGAACATGCCGAAGTAGGCGTGGTCGCCACGGTGTTCGAGCTGGCAGCAGGCGACGACGGCGCCGTCCCGCTCCACGGTCAGAAGGCGGCTGTCCGGCGACTTGATGACGGCGAGCACGCCCTCGGGGTCGGTCCGCTGTCCTTCGAGGATGTCCGCCTCCGTGGTCCAACCGGTCCGGCTGGAGTCCCCCCTGTAGGCCGACTCGATCAGCACGACGAGGGCGTCCACATCGGCGTCGGTGGCATCGCGGAAGGTCAGTCCGGTGGCGGCGGCGGTGTCCATGGAACGGTTCTCCGAAATCTCTGGCGCGGGTCGGGCACCGCTGAGCGTAACGCCCCTGTTGTCGGCGTCCTAGGCTCCGGGGCATGGTGCATGTACTGAGCAGTCGGATCCTTCTGCGGCCCACCGACCCGGAGCGCTCCCGCGCCTTCTACGGCGAGCGGCTGGGCCTCGCCGTCCACCGGGAGTTCGGGACGGGCCCCGAGCGCGGCACGGTCTACTTCCTCGGCGGCGGCTTCCTGGAGGTCTCGGGCCGCTCCGAGACCCCTCCCTCGCCCGCGCTCAGGCTGTGGCTGCAGGTGGCCGACGCCGACGCGGCGTTCGAGGAGCTCTCGGCGGCCGGGGTCGACATCCTGCGCCCGCCGGTGAAGGAGCCGTGGGGGCTGATCGAGATGTGGATCGCGGATCCGGACGGTGTCGAGATCGTGCTCGTGGAGATCCCGGCGGATCATCCGCTGCGCTATCGCCCCGGAATCTGAGCGCACGGCGCCCTACGCCGGATGGCCACGGCCCGGGCACGGGCATAGCGTGCTGGAGGGGCCTTCTGGCGGAAGGGCGGAGGAACGTCATGAAGCTCGACAAGCCGGTGACCGGCGGTCCGTGCTGGACCGAGCTCGGGACCAGTGATCTGGAGGCTGCCAAGCGCTTCTACGCCGATCTGTTCGGCTGGCGTCCGGAGACCGACCCGCGCCAGGAGGCGGGCGGCTACACGGTCGCGCACCTCGGCGACGCGCCGGTCGCGGCGCTCTCCCCGCTGTACCAGGAGTCGCAGCCCGTCGCCTGGAACGTGTCGTTCGCGGTGGCCGACGCCGACACCGCCGTGGACGCGGTGCAGGCCGCGGGCGGCACGGTCGTCCTCGGCCCGATGGACGTGTTCGACGTCGGGCGTTTCGCGGTGGCGTTCGACCCGGCCGGCGCGGCCTTCCAGCTGTGGCAGGCGCGGGCCTTCCCGGGCGCGGGACTGTTCAACGCGCCGGGCGCGCTCGGCTGGGTGGAGTTGCTGACGCGCGCCCCGGACCGGGCCGTCGAGTTCTACACCACGGTGTTCGGCTGGACCGTGAACGCCTCCGAGCACTACACGCAGTGGGGCATCGACGGAGCCGACTTCGGCGGCATGGTGGCGATGGACGACAACTTCCCGCACGCGCTGCCGCCGCACTGGCTGCCGTACTTCGCGGTCGAGGACGTGGACGCCACCGCGAACGCCGCCGTCGGGGCGGGTGGCAGCATTCTCATGGAGCCCACGTCCGTGCCGGACGGGCCCCGGATCGCCGTCCTGCGGGACCCGCAGGGGGCGTTCTTCGGGGTTCATGTGGCGGGCGAGGAGGGCTAGGTCCTGTCCGGACGCTCGGCCGGAACTCATGCCAGGGGAGTCACCGCCACCTGGTCGATGACCGGCGCGTACGCGGAGCGCTGTCGGTGGGCGTTGGTGGTGTCGCCGTCGAAGTCGGGCCGTTCGTCGGCGGTGAAGGTGAGGGTGTTGGTGCCCGCGTTCAGGGTGACGGGGACGGTGAGGTCCCAGAAGTTGTTGAAGTGGAAGGTGGTGGGGAAGAGGATCCGGTGCGCCGGCGCCCCGTTCACGGACAGGTCCGCGTGGCGGCAGACCGGGTCCGGGTTGTAGTGGGTGGCCGGGGGCTGCTCGCCGTTGGAGTAGCGGACGGTCACGGCATGACGTCCGGTGCGCGTCGCCGTGACGGTCAGAGCAAGGGCGCTGTCCGGCCCCCGGCCGACTCCCTCGACCGACTTCCCGCCGGTGGCGAAGGTGTGGGCGCCCGTCACCCTGGCCTCGCCCGTCACCGTGCCCTGCTCGGCGGGGTACACGGTGGTCCTGAGGCGTCCGGTTCCCGGTCCCACGCACAGCCGGTCGAGGACGAGGCGCTCCGAAGTGCCGGTCACCGTCAGCTTGTTGATGCCGCCGGCCAGGAACAGCGGGGTCCCGTCCCGGTCGAGACCCCCCACCTCCACCCCGTTGACCGTCAATAGGCCTGCTCCCGAATCGAGTTGATCAACCGTCACCAGTGCCTCGCCGTCAGCGGCCGCGTGCACCCAGAACGTGGCGGTGCCTGCGCGCGGCAGCAGCACGGCACCCGGCCCGCAGGCGCCGCGGTGCTCGTACGTCACGCGGGCACCGGCGCCGAGGCCCGCGTACTCGGCCTCGTACAGCGCGGGCGCCCTCACGTGCGCGTCCCGCAGGACGAGGTCGATCCGGTCGATGATCGCGTCGCCCTTGGTGACGCCGAGGTCGGGGTCCCGCGCGGACAGGGTGAGCGTGTGCGCGCCCGCCGTCAGCTCCACCCGGGTGTCGGTGTGCCCCCAGACGACCGGCTTGTAGCCGAGGGGGAGGCGCAGCTCCTGGGGGTCCGCGCCGTCGACACGCAGGAAGACGTTGGTGGGGCCCTGCTCCCGCACGAGTTCGTGGAGGTTGTGGGAGTTGGCGAAGACGCTCAGGTCGTACGTCCCGTCCTGTGGGACCTCGACGGAGAAGGCGACGACGAGGTCGGAGCCGGTGCGTAGTCCGCCGACGTGGTAGGTGCCCGAGGTGGCGAACCTGTCGACGTCGGAGGGGGATCCCTCGGGCCCGTTCCTCGAGTGACCCTCGCCCGTGCAGGTCGCGTTCTGCGCGTGGTACGACCGGCGCCAGCCGATCGAGGGCGGTGCGAGGACCCCGCCGCCGGGCGAGAGGATGACCTCGTAGGCGGACATCGCGTCGAGGCCGGCGAGGGGAAGGACCACCCTGCCTTCGCCTACCGGCAGTTCGAGGTCCTTGATGCGCAACGGCTGTGCCGAGGCGCCGACCTGGCCGGTCCACGGGATCTCGTGGAGCCTGGCGTGGACCGTGCCGCCGAAGATCTCGGCGGAGACGTTCTCGAAGACGAGATCCGCGGTGCCGCCGCTGCCGCCGAACAGGGCGCGGGCCTGGCGTTTGTCCCGGTCGAGCGTGGCGACGCCCTGGAGGGTGTACTGGACGTTGGGGTGCGGCGCCCGCACCTGGACCGTGCGGCCGTTCATCCGGCCGTAGGTGTGGAACAGCCACCACTGACCGTTGCCCTTGTTCGCCTCGACCGCCGAGTCGTTGAGGTTGCCGTCGATGTTCCAGTACGCCATGTCGGCGTCGATCTTCGACTCCTCGATGGCGGAGATCCACTGGATCATCTGCCCGGGCACGGACAGGTGGTAGTTGTGCGCGTACTCGTTGATGTTGACGGGGAGGGGTCCGATCCCCAAGTCCCGTTCCATGTCGCGGTACTTGGCGACGTTCGTACGGATCGCGGCGGGCGTCGACAGCTCGTGCCAGGTCACCACGTCCGGGAGGACGTCGTGGGCCTTGGCGAACTCCAGGAAGCCCCGCACCTCCTCGTACAGGACGCAGGTGTTGGGGCCCGCGATGCGCGCGTGCGGGTCGAGGCCCTTGATGAGGCGGTGGAGGTCCTTCCAGGCGGCGAAGTAGTGCCGCGGGTCGGTGTGCCAGGAGGTCTTGTCGTAGCTCCACTCTCCCGTGCCGAACATGTTGCCTTCGGGTTCGTTGAACGGTACGTAGACGATGTGGGACCTGCGGGCACCCGTCGTCAGGACCTGCCTGACCTGCTTCTCCACCCTGGCCCGGTAGTCGGCGAGGCGTTCCTCGCCGGTGGCCCCGGGCCACTGGTAGGGGAAACCGCGGTAGATGTCGGTCATGTAGAGGTAGACGTCCCTGCCGCCGCAGTCCACGAAGGAGGGCAGGATTTCGAGGGCGTCCGCGCCGGGGTGCTGGAGGCCGTCCTGGGCCTTGGTCGACACCGTGCGGACGTACATGCCCTCGACCACGTTGCGGCTGGGCACTCCGTCGCCGTACAGGCCGTAGAGCGTGCCGCTCGCCCCGCCGTGGAAGGCGCCGGTGTCGGTGCCGAGGTCGACGGTGAGCGTCTCGGTGTCTGCTGCCACTGCGCCTCCGCGGTCACGCTGCTTGTTCGACATCCCGTACGTCAGCCGGAACCCCGAACCGGGCGAGCCTGAACGTAGGAGCGCCGCGCGGCTCGTGTCAACGGCGAGTGACCACGAAGCATGTGGGCCCCGGCCCGGCTCAGACCCGTGGCACCCCGAGACGGCCTTCGAGCTGACCGAGCAACTCGCCGAGCAGGTCCGCGAGTTCACGTTGGCGGGCGGGGTCGATGCCGGACAGGGCCGTCGTCTCGTAGGCGAGCTGCTGGGGCAGGATGCCGTCGACGAGGTCGCGCCCCGCGTCGGTGAGCCGCACGTGCGCGACCCGGCGGTCACGGGTGTCTCCGCGGCGCTCGACCAGGCCGCGCTCGGTCAGTTGCTTCAGGCGTTTGGTGACGGCGGCACCGGAGGAGAACGTCTCGCGGGCGATCTCACTGGGGGTCAGTTCGTGACCGGTGCGGCGCAGGGTCCCGAGGACGTCGAACTCCGGACGGGTGAGCCCGGCCCGGCGCAACGGGGCGTCCTCGGCCTGCTGGAGCAGCGCGGCCGAGCGGTTGATCCGGCCGATGATCTCCATCGGCCCGGTGTCGATCCCGGGATGCACGGCCTGCCATTGCCGCACCACGGCGGCCATGGTGTCGACCGGGGGCGGGGTGCCGGGGGGTGCGGTGGTGGGGGTACCCGAGGGGGCCTGGGGACCTGAGGCGACTGGGCTGCCTGAGGGGGCCGGAGCACCCGCGTCGGCCGTTTCTCCAGTCCCGTTGCCCGTGGACGCCACTCCTCCGATCGGATCGCTCGCCGAGAGCCCCCGTCCGGCCGAGCCGCCCGACGGTTCGCGCCCACCGGCGCGCGCATCCGCCGACGCCGAGCGCCGGGCCGCCGGACCGTCCGCACCACCGACCACGGCACCCACCGAACCCGCTCGCCCAGCCGGAGGCTCGCTCATCCGACTCGGCTGCCCGTGTGTCGCGTCGTGCCGAGGTGCCGCCGGGGTCGGAGTGCCGCTCCGGCCGAGTGCCGCGTCCGTCGCGCGCCCATCCGCTGCCGTCATGCCTGTGCGCCCTCCAAGGAGTGCAGTCCCTGCCGTCGTACCGTCGCCGCGAGCGTACGGTGTCCGGACTGCTCGGCCCGCATCACCCGCTCCTCCGGCAGGGCGCGTTGCCACCATTCGCCGGCGGCGGCGTCGGCGGTGGCGCGCAGCTCGACGACGGCGCCGGACAGAGCACGGCGGGCGGCCTCCAGGGCGCCGGGTTCGGGACTCTCGGCGTCGAGCAGGCCCGCGGCGCGTGCGCGGGCCCGCTCGACGGCGTCGAGGGCGTCCTCGATACGGTCGCCGGCCCGCCGGTTGGTGACCGCGACCGCCGCGGCGAAGCCGACCAGCGCACCCACCAGGGTGTCCGCGACCCGGTCGGTCATCAGCTCACCGGGCTGCTGGACGCGGGCGAACTCGGTGATGAGCAGCGCCATGGGGGTCACGCAGATGCTGCCGAGCCAGTAGTTGCGGCCGATCAGGGCCTCGGCGCCGAAGTTGAGGGCGAGGCAGAGCAGGACGAGGACCGCCCGGCTGAGATGGGCCGACGGGGCGAGCACGGCGAAGAAGAGGACGCCGATCAGGTTGCCGACGACGCGCTGCACTCCCCGGCTCCAGGTCAGGGTGACGTTGGCCTGATAGAGCGAGGCGGCGGTGACCAGCGCCCAGTAGGGGCGGCCGACGCCGAGCGCGAGCGAGGCGTATCCGGCGAGGGCGCAACCGAGCGCGGTGCGCAGGGCGATCGGGGCGAGTGGCCCCAGGCGACGGAACAAGGGGGTCGGGGGGACGGCGAGTTCTACTTCCACGCCCAGAAGTTCTTCGGCGGCTTCCCCGAGGTCGTCCGGACGAGGTACGGGCCCGGCGCCCCGTACCTCGCGCGCCCACGCCCGCAGCCGCTCGGGCTCCGTGTGGGCGGGCGCGGTGATCGCCACCTCGGCGCGCACGACGAGCCGTTCCAGGGCGCGCCGGGGCGCGTTGCGGGCGCCGGTGGAGAGCAGCGACTGCCAGGCCCCGTGCACGGCAGCGGCCGCGGCGGCGCGGGCCCGTGCGGCCCCGTCACCGCTGCCCGCCGTCTCGGCGTAGGTGGCCGCGGCGTTCAGCGCGTGCGCCGTCGCGCGGCGCTCGGGCCCGTGCGGGCGGACGAGCCCGGGTGCCATGCCGACGATCCACGCCCAGCCACCCGCGGCGGCGCCCAGCGTGAGGTGACCGGGAACCTGGCCGAGCGTCTGCGGCACGAACAGGGACGCGGAGCTGATGAAGGCCAGGACAACATGACCGGGCGGCCCGATGCGCGTGGCGTCGCACAGCGCCTTCTGCACGGCGGCCAGCAGCGCGCCGACGGTGACCAGCACGACGGCGTTCGTCGTGAGCGAGGCCGCGGTCAGCGCGACGGCGAGGCCGCCGAGCATGCCGAGGACGACCCAGGCGAGCGCACGGGCGCGGGCGGCGTACGGACGGTTGTGGGCGTAGAGCGCGCAGAGCGACCCGGCCATGGTGTACATCGCCAGGTCCAGCCGGCCGAGCGCGAGAAGCGTCAGATTCGCCGGGGCGACCGAGGCGACCACGCTCAGCGCGGGCTTGAACCAGATGTCGGCGGGGCGGCCGAGCCGCAGCACACCGGCCAGCGGGAGACGAGGTCCATGGGGACGCCGGCGTACACGGGGGATCCGGGGGGTCGCACTACTCATACCTTTAAGATTAGCAGGTGTTTTACTCGTGAAATATATCCTCCCGCCACCACCCGCCCGAGCCCACGCCCACGCCCACCCATGCCCACCTGCGACGCACTCCCGCACGCTCCCCTGTGTGCACCTTTGCGCTCGCTTGCGCACCGCCCCGCCCGGGCATGCCCTGACCGACTGTCCGACATCAACGACTGTCCGACTCCGTCGAGCGGGGAGGTACGCGGTGCACGGACCGGCGTCACCCGGCTGGCTGCTCGTAGCGCTGTGCGCGGCGAGCGGGGCCTATTGCCTGTTGCGGATGCGCAGCCGCGTCGAGGAGCAGCGCCGCACCGCGGGCGGCGAGGCGCTCATGGGATTCGGCATGGCCGCGATGGCCGTGCCCGCGGCGGCGGCCACTCCGCCGCACTGGACCTGGTTCGCCTACGCCGCGGTGTTCGGTGCCGCCGCCCTGCGCACGCTGTGGTCGGTCCGCAGCAGCCCGCACCATCTGCACCATCTGGTCGGGGCCTGCGCCATGGTCTACATGGCCGCCGCGATGGCCGCCTCCCCCGGGCATCACGAGCACGGCGGCGGTTCCGGGATCCCTCTGGTCACGGGGGCGCTCCTGGTCTACTTCGTCGGGTACGTGCTGCGCTCCGGGGCCCGGCTGTTGCCGGTCGCGGCGGTGGCCGGCGACTCGGGGATGCTCGGCGGCACCCCCCGGACCCTCGGCTGGGGAGACCGCCCAGAGCTGTCACAGGCGTGCCGTCTGTCCATGGGGATCGCGATGCTGGCCATGCTGGTCACGCTCTGAGAACCGCTCCCGCCCCGGACATGTGAAACCGTGGCGTACGTCACTTTGTCGTCGCGGGCCGTATCCCCCGGCGACGCTCCGCTCATAGGCTTCACCCCATGATGGTCCCCGCGGCACTGTTGCTGCTCGGCGCCCTGGCCGCCGTGGTCGCTCCACGACTGCTCGCCCGGGCGGACTGGCCGGACCATGAACCCGTGGTCGCCCTGTGGGCGTGGCAGTGCGTGGTGGCGGCCGTTCTGCTGTGCTGCGTCCTGTCGATGACGCTCAGCGCGGCCGCCGCGTGGGTGGCGGTGCGCGGCCATGTCTTCGCCCCCGCTCCGCACTCCGTCGTGGACGCCTACGCGTTGAGCAAGGGGAGCCCGTGGGCCGCGACGACCGCCGTGGCGCTCGCATGCGGCGGTGCCTGGACCGCGGCGATGCTGGTCCGCGAGGTGCTGCGGGCCCGGGCCCACCGTCGCCAGAGCCGTGACGAACTCCTCCTGCGCGCACCGCTGTTGCCCGGTGAGGAGCCGGGCAGTGACCGGCTGGTGGTGCTGGAGGGCGAGCGTCCGGACGCCTGGTGGCTGCCCGGGACCGCTCCCCAACTGGTCGTCACCACAGCCGCGTTGCGCCGTCTCAAAGGGCGTCAGCTGGATGCCGTGCTCGCCCATGAGCAGGGACACGCGCGGGCCCGGCACGACTGGCTGCTGCACTGCTCGGCCGCGCTCGCCGTCGGTTTTCCGCAGGTGCCCGTGTTCGCCGCGTTCCGCGACGAGATGCACCGCCTGGTCGAACTCGCCGCCGACGACATGGCGTCCCGCCGCTTCGGCCGCCTCACGATCGCCCTCGCGCTGGTGGAACTGAACGAGGACCGGGGCGTGTTCGGCCCCTGTCCGACTCCGCAGGCCCATGTCCCGCAGCGGGTGCACCGCCTGCTCACTCCCCCGGACCGGCTGACGCCGTCGCGGCGGCTGCGACTGACGGCGGCGGCCACGCTGGTGCCGGTGATCCCCCTGCTGGTGGCGTTCGTACCGGGCCTGCGGGCGCTCGGCTAGCCGCAACAGCGGCGGTTCGGCGATACGGGGTTGGCCTCCGGCCCAGTACGTCGGCGAGGATCACCGTATGCGCTCCCCGCCCGTCGACTCACCGCTCCGCACCCCCACCCCACGGACCGCGGCACTCACCGCGGCGGTGCTCGCCGTGCCGTCCGCGCTGCTCCTCCTGCTGGTCGCGTTCTCCTGGCGACCGCTGCTGGCCCTCGACGGCGACATCGCGCGCACCACGCACCGCTGGGCGGTCGACGAACCCGGTGTCACCCATGTGTTCCGCGTTCTGACGGACTGGGTGTGGGACCCGTGGACGATGCGCGCGCTGGGTGCGCTGGTCGTGGTCCGGCTGGTGTGGCGGCGCTCGACGTGGTGGCCGGCGCTGTGGGTGGCGGCCGCCTGTGTGCTGGGCACGGTGGTGCAGCAGTCGCTGAAGGCGGCGGTCGGCCGGGCGCGCCCCGTCTGGCCCGACCCCGTGGACTCCGCGCACTACGCGGCCTTCCCCTCGGGCCACGCCATGACCGCGACGGTGGTGTGCGGGCTGCTGCTGTGGCTGCTCCAGCTGTACGGCGCCGGGCGCGCGCTGCGGCGCACGGCACTGGCGCTGGCCGTGATCTCCGTCGTGGGTGTCGGGCTGACCCGAGTCTGGCTGGGCGTCCACTGGGCCTCGGACGTCCTGGGCGGCTGGCTGCTCGGCGCGCTGGTGGTCGCCCTGGCGGTGGTGGCCCATGAGCGCCGGTTCGGCGCGGAACGTGCTTGACCGGCGCGGAGCGTGGTTGACCGGCCCAGAGCGTGGTTGACCGGCACGGAACGCGCCCCGAAGGATGCACTCATGACGATCAAAGGCGTGCTCTTCGACTTCTCCGGAACACTGTTCCGTGCCGAACCGACCGAGTCCTGGCTGCGCGCGGCGCTCAGGGACGCCGATCTCGCCCTGCCGGAGCGGGAGTTGACCGAGGTGGCGGACGCCCTGGAGGCGGTGGGCGCGCTGCCCGGCGGTGACGTCGCGCCCCGGCTGCCGGAGGGCTCGGAGGACTTGTGGCGCAGGCGGGACGAGAGCGCCGAGCGGCACCGGGCCATGTACACCGCGATCTCCCGCCAGGTGCGGCTGCCCGATGCCCGGCTGCACGACGCGCTGTACGACCGTCACATGCTCCCGGCGGCGTGGGGACCCTACCCGGACACGGCCGAGGTGCTCGACGCCTTGTGCGGGCGCGGGGTCGCGGTCGGGGTGGTCAGCAACATCGGCTGGGATCTGCGGCCCGTCTTCCGTGAGCACGGCCTCGACCGGCACGTGGGCGCGTACGTGCTGTCGTACGAGCACGGCGTCCAGAAGCCGGACACCCGGCTGTTCGCGACCGCCTGCGACGCGCTGGGCATCGCCCCCGAGGACACGCTGATGGTCGGGGACGACCGCCGCGCGGACGGGGGTGCGGCGGCGCTGGGCTGTGCGGTGCACTTCGTGGACCACCTGCCCGCGGCGCGGCGCCCGGAGGGACTGCGGCCGGTGCTGGACCTGGTCGGCTGACCCCCGCCGCTTCCAGAAAGCGCCCTTGGGCCCGACAGCCGTCGATGTCGGGCCCGAGGGCCCTCGCTCTCAGCTCTGATAGCCCTCGACCTGCGAGGACGGTCGTACACGCGCCTCGTCCGGGTTCTCCCCGAACTCGGACTTCGCGCGCCGCTGGCGCAGCAGGTCCCAGCACTGGTCGAGCTCGCGCTCCAGTTGTCCGAGCCGCTCGTGTTCCGTGGCGCTGTCGATCTGCCCTGATGTGACGGCGTCGCGCAGCCGTCGCTCGTCGTCCACCATCGCCGTGATCTTGGCCAGGATCTGCTCTTGATCCATCTCCACCCGCCTCCTCGGCACTCCCGCCCACTCTAAGGAGGCCACGGCGGCCGTGCGACTCGCTCGGGAATCCTGTCCGGCCGGGAATTCCGCTCGCCCTGTGCCCGTCCGCCTGAGACGATCCCCCGCGTCGCCCCAGGCGGACGGCAGCCCGAAGCCTCCCCCGCGGTGAGTCGTGGCCCGGACGCTCCGAGTATAGTTGGCTGGCAGCCAGTCAACACAGGAGTTCCAGCATGTCCCCGCGCAGCCCGTCGGTCAATGAAGAGTTGCGGCGGCGTTCCCGTGAGCGTCTGCTGCAGGCCGCGGTGGAGCTGGTGAACGAGCGCGGCTACGAGGCGACGACGCTCGGGGACATCGCGGATCGCGCGGGATCGGCGCGCGGACTGGTGTCGTACTACTTCCCCGGCAAACGCCAGCTCCTGCAGTCCGCCGTGCACCGGATGATGCACCGCACTCTGGAGGAAGGGCTGGAGCGCGAGCCGCGTACCGAGGACGGCCGGGAGCGGCTGGCCCGGGCCATCGACGCGATTCTGGGCCTGGCGAGGGACCGGCCCGTGCTGATGCGTCAGCACATGGCGGGGATATTGCAGGGCGAGGGGTTCGTGCAGTGTCCGGAGCAGCAGCGCCTCGCGCAGCTGCTGCGGGAGACCGTCGCCGGGTACGGCTCCCAGAACGCCGACGCCGACTACCCGATGTTGCGGGCGGTACTCATGGGTGCCGTGTACGCGGCCCTGGTGCCGGGTGTGCCGATGCCGGTCCCGAGGCTGCGGACCGAGCTGTTCGAGCGCTACCACCTCGACTGGGAGATGGGTGTCCCGCCGGACACCGAAGTGCCCGGCGGGACGTGCGACAGCGATCTGTCACGGTTCTTCACGACCGGCGGGCGACCGGACGAACAGCCGCCTGACGATCAGTCGCCCGACGATCAGTCGAAGTAGTCCGGCTGCGTCTGGACGTTGAGCTCGCGCAGGTGGACCCGCTTGGCCGGGTCGGTGCGCCGGTCGCTGAGCTTGAGGACGTCGAAGCCCTTGGTGATGTCGTTCGAGTAGATGTAGCCGTTGTAGTAGTACGCCGACCAGGAGCCGCCGACCGTGAGCTTGTCGGTGGTCAGCGGTCCGCGCTCGAAGTAGGCGATCTCCTTCGGGTTCGCGGAGTCGGTGAAGTCCCAGACGGAGACGCCGCCCTGATACCAGGCCTGGACCATGAGGTCCTTGCCCTTGACGGGGATCAGCGAGCCGTTGTGGGCCACGCAGTTCTCGGTGTCGGCCTGATGGCGGGGGATCTTGAAGTAGTTCCTGAAGACGAGCTTGCGCTTGTCGCCCTTGCCGACGATGTCGTAGATGCCGTCGGCGCCGCGGTTCGGACCGATGGCCGCGTTGCAGGTGGCCGCCCCACCGCCGCCCAACTCGTCGGTGAACACGACCTTGTTCGCCTTCTGGTTGAAGGTCGCCGAGTGCCAGAAAGCGAAGTTGACGTTGTCCTCGACCTGGTCGATGACCTTCGGGTGCTCCGGGTCCTTGATGGAGAACAGGATGCCGTCGCCCATGCAAGCACCGGCGGCCAGGTCCTTGGAGGGCAGGACCGTGATGTCGTGGCAGCCGGTGGTCTTGGAGACGCCCGGGTTGGTGGGCGCGCCCGGGTTGCCGCCGCCGTCCGGTCCCTCGCCCGGGAACAGCACCGGGAAGTTCACCACGGCCGCCTTCTCAGGAGCGTTGCGAGGCACCTTGATGACCGAGATGCCGTCGTGCGGGGGCTGGCAGTCGGGGAACGTGGCGCTCGGCGAGTACGAGGCGACGTAGATGTAGACGTTCTTGCGCTCGGGCACCAGCGTGTGGGTGTGCGAGCCGCAGGCGGTCTCGACGGCGGCGACGTACTTCGGGTTCGCCTTGTCGGTGATGTCGAAGACCTTCATGCCCTCCCACGAGGACTTCTCGGTCGCGGGCTGCGTGGTGCTGTTGCAGGAGTTGTCGCTGCGCGAGGAGTCGGTGGACAGGAAGAGCAGGTTGCCGGAGACGGACACGTCGTTCTGCGAGCCCGGGCAGAGCACCTGCGACACCGTCCTGGGCGCCTTCGGGTTGCTGATGTCGAGGATGCGGAAGCCGTCGTAGTTGCCGGCGAAGGCGTACTTGCCCTGGAAGGCGAGGTCGGAATTGGTGCCGGGCAGCGCGTCCTTGGGGATGTTGGTGAGGTGCTCGATGTTGTCGGAGTGGACGATCTCGTCCTGCCCGGGTATCTCGCCGTTCGCGATCGCCGTCCTGGTCTCGGCGGCGTCGCCGCGGGACACCTTCTCCGGCGCGGCGGGGCCGTCCCCGGGGTCGGGGGTCGCGGCCGCCGGGCCGGCCGTGAGCAGCGCGGCCAGGAGTCCGGCCGCGGCCGCGGCAACTCCCAGGCGTCTGCGCCGCGTTCGGGGATCGATCAACAGGGTCACTGCGTCCTCCCTTGTAGCCGTTCGCAGTTGAACGGTTCACGGACCCCAGAAGTATCGTCCGCCCCATGCACTGATCAACAGATGGCAACGCACTCGTAATGAAAGTTTTTGATCAGTAACGTTCACCGGCGTGCTAGGACGGTCATGAAACACCCGTGAGGTGTCCGGCGATTCATGTGCCCCTGGAGGTCGATGTGTTGCTCCGTCGTACGTCCCCCGCGTCCCGTGCGCTCCTGGGCGCGGCGTCGCTGACGGTCGCCGTGCTCGCGCTCGGGGGCTGCGACTCCGGCTCGGCTTCCACGCCCAAGTCCGCCGGGACGAGCGGGCCTTCGGTGATCGCCCCCGGCAAGCCGGGCGAGGCGGCCGAGACGCTCTCCGCCGCGGACGCCGCGAAACAGCGCAGCGAGGACGACTCCCCCAACGCGGCGGACTTCGCCTACGCGCGGATGATGATCGAACATCACACCCAGGCCCTGGAGATGACCGGACTCGCCCCGAAGCAGGCCGCGTCGGGCCAGGTGAAGCGGCTCGCCGCGCGGATCGCGGCCGCGCAGGGGCCGGAGATCACCACGATGAAGGGCTGGCTCACGGCCCACGACGGCGACAAGCGGCCCACAGAACACCTGCACGAGGAGATGCCCGGCATGGCGACCGAGGCACAGCTGAAGCAGTTGCGCGCGACGCGGGGCAAGGCCTTCGACGCGCTCTTCCTCAAGCTGATGATCACACATCACGACGGGGCGATCTCCATGGCCACGGAGGTGAAGGCCCAGGGCAACAACATCCAGGTCGAGGAGATGGCCGACGACGTGATCGCCCAGCAATCGAGCGAGATCAGCAGGATGCGCGAGATGCGGTGACGCTCGACAGCACTCGGTGACACCGTCGACGACCGCCTGAGCGCTCACGGCACGTACTCATGCCATGACTTCCCGTACGGATGAACACGCACACGTGTGCCGCGCGCCGCCCCCTGTCAGCGGAGCGTCGGTGGTGCGATGCTGGAGCCATCAGCGATCTCCTCGGGCTTGTTCGGGTTTCGGATTGGGAGTTCCGCCGTGTTGTATGTCGCCGTCGTCGGCTCGGGGCCCAGCGGGGTCTACACCGCCCAGAGCCTCGTCCAGAGCGAGCTGTCCGAGGTCCGGGTGGATGTCCTGGACCGGCTGCCGTGCCCGTACGGCCTGGTGCGCTACGGCGTGGCACCGGACCACGAGAAGATCAAGTCCCTGCAGAACAATCTGCGGACGGTCCTGGAGGACGAGCGGGTGCGGTTCCTGGGCGGCGTCCAGGTCGGCCCGGGCGGGGTGCCCGTGGCCCGGCTGCGGGAGCTGTACCACGCGGTGGTCTACTGCGTGGGCGCCGCCACCGACCGCCATCTCGGGGTGCCGGGCGAGGAGCTGTCGGGCAGCTGGTCGGCGACCGAGTTCGTATCCTGGTACAGCGCGCACCCCGATTCCGTCACCGACCGCTTCGTGCTCGGCGCGCGCTCGGCGGTGGTCGTCGGAGTCGGCAACGTCGCCGTCGACGTGACCCGGATGCTGGCCCGCGGCGCGTCCGAGCTGAGCCCCACGGACGTGCCGCAGGCGGCGCTGAGCGCACTGGCCGCGAGCAAGGTGACCGAGATCAGCATGATCGGGCGGCGCGGTCCCTCGCAGGCCCGGTTCACCACCAAGGAGCTGCGCGAGCTCGGCTCGCTGCCGGACACCGAAGTCGTGGTGGACCCCGAGGAGTTGGCGCTCGATCCGCAGTACGCCGACCCTTCGGACCTGCCCGCCGCGCAGCGCCGCAATGTGGAGGTGCTGCGGGGGTGGGCCGCCGCGCCGCCGCAGGGCCGGGCCCGCCGGATCCGGCTGCGCTTCTTCCTGCGCCCGGTCGAGCTGCTTCCCGACGAGGGCGACGGCACGCAGGTGGGCGCGGTGCGCTTCGAACGTACGGCGCCCGACGGGCACGGCGGGGTGACGGGCACGGGACGGTACGAGGACATCGAGGCGCAGTTGGTGCTGCGCTCGGTCGGCTATCGGGGCGTGCCGCTCGAAGGGCTGCCCTTCGACACGGACCACGGCACGGTGCCGCACCGCGCCGGCCGGGTGCTGCGGGACGGCGCGATCGCGCCGGGCGAGTATGTGGCGGGCTGGATCAAGCGGGGCCCGACCGGTGTCATCGGCACCAACCGGCCGTGCGCCAAGGAGACGGTGACCTCGCTCGTCGAGGACGCCCCCGAACTCGTACGGCGGGATCTGGCCGAGGATCCGCTCGCGGCGCTGCGGGCGGCCGGGGCGGCACCGGTTCCGTGGGCCGGATGGGAGGCGATCGAGCGGGCGGAGGCGGAGCTCGGGGCCTCGCTCGGACGGGGTGTGGTCAAGCTGCCCGACTGGACGTCACTGCTGGCGGCGGCGCGGACGGCGACTTCGTACTAGAGCCTCTCCGGCGGGGTCGGGCGCGACTCGGTGGGCATGACACATAGCGGCAACGGGCCGGAAATCAACAAACTGTTCAAGCCCCTTACGGTCTCGTGCTGTTCGGACGTTCCTCGCGCCGTCCGGCCGTCCCCGTCCCCACCCGCCGCTCCTGGAGTGCCCATGGCGACCACCGCTCCCGCGCATCCCGTGCATCCCGTCGACGAGGTCCCACCCGTACGCCACCTGGCCGCCTTCGGACTCCAGCACGTGCTCGCGATGTACGCGGGCGCGGTGGCCGTACCGCTGATCGTGGGCGGGGCGATGAAGCTCTCGCCCGCCGATCTCGCGTATCTGATCACCGCGGACCTGCTGGTGTGCGGTATCGCGACCCTCATCCAGTGCGTGGGCTTCTGGCGGTTCGGTGTACGACTGCCGATCATGCAGGGCTGCACCTTCGCGGCGGTCTCACCGATGGTCCTGATCGGGACGACGGGCGGCGGACTGCCCGCGATCTACGGATCGGTGATCGTCGCGGGGCTCGCGATCGTGTTGCTGGCGCCGGTCTTCGGCAAGCTGCTGCGTTTCTTCCCGCCGTTGGTCACGGGCACCGTCATCCTGATCATCGGGGTCTCACTGCTGCCGGTGGCGGGCAACTGGGCGGCCGGCGGCGTGGGAGCGAAGGACTTCGGGGAACCGAAGAACCTTGCGCTCGCGGGCTTCGTCCTGGCCGTGGTGCTGGGTGTGCAGCGGTTCGCGCCGGCCTTCCTGAGCCGGATCGCGGTGCTGGTCGGCATCGCGGTGGGCCTCGCCGTGGCGGTGCCCTTCGGGTTCACGGACTTCGGCGGGGTCGGGGACGCCGACTGGGTCGGGATCAGCACGCCGTTCCACTTCGGCACGCCGACGTTCCACGCCTCCGCGATCGTGTCGATGCTGGTCGTGGCGCTGGTGACGATGACGGAGACGACCGGTGACCTCATCGCGGTCGGCGAGATGACCGACCGGAAGGTCGAGCCGCGCACGCTGGCCGACGGTCTGCGCGCCGACGGTCTCTCCACGGTGCTCGGCGGTGTGTTCAACACCTTCCCCTACACGGCGTTCGCGCAGAACGTGGGTCTGGTCGGCATGACCCGGGTGCGCAGCCGCTGGGTGGTGGCGACCGCGGGCGGCATCCTCGTCCTGCTCGGTCTGCTGCCCAAGCTGGGCGCGGTGGTCGCGGCGGTGCCGGCGCCGGTGCTCGGCGGCGCGGGTCTGGTGATGTTCGGGACGGTCGCCGCGAGCGGCCTGCGGACGCTGGCCGAGGTGGACTTCAAGGGCAACAACAACCTGACGGTGGTGGCCGTCTCGCTCGCCGTGGGCATGCTGCCGGTCGGCGTGCCGACGGTCTACGCGAAGTTCCCCGACTGGTTCCAGACGGTGATGAACAGCGGGATCAGCGCCGGGTGCCTGACGGCGATCGTCCTGAACCTGCTCTTCAACCACCTGCCGGGGAAGGCGGGTTCGGCCGGGGTCGCCGCCGAGCGCGAAGCCGCCTCGGCCTGAGCCCCGCCGGGCGCTCAGCCGGTCAGCCGTTCGCTCAGCGGGTCAGCCTTTCGCTCAGCGGGTCAGGCGTTCGCCCAGCCGCTCGCCCTGCCGCTCGATCGCGGCGAGGACGCTGTCGAGAAGTCCGGGGAACAGGGCGTTCAGGTCGGCTGTGCGCAAAGCGCTCATCTTGGCCGTTCCCCGATAGACCTGCCGGATCATCCCGCTCTCGCGGAGCACCCGGAAGTGGTGCGTGGTGGTGGATTTGGTGACCGGCAGGTCGAAATGCGAACAGGAGAGCTCGTCGCCGACGGCGGCGAGCTCTCGCACGATCCGCAGCCGCATGGGGTCGGAGAGCGCGTGCAGCACCGACTCCAGGCGAATCTCCTCACGCAGGGGGTGCGGCAGGTCACGGCTGCTGCCGGCGGGGTCGGCGGTCGTCACGGTGGCTCCACTTCGTCCAGGAACCTCATTCTCGTCCAGGAACCTCAGTGTACGAGGATTGTTCGACACCTCTCGTAGTTTGACACATCCCGTACTACGGCGCTTATCGTACGAGGTGCAGTTCGGCCCCTCGACGAACGGAGTCCGCCGTGAGCACGCTCTTCGAGCCCTTCACCCTGCGCGAGGTGACCGTACCGAACCGGGTGTGGATGCCCCCGATGTGCCAGTACTCGGCCGCGCCGGAGGGACCCTCGGCCGGCGCGCCGAACGACTGGCACTTCGCCCACTACGCCGCCCGCGCCACCGGCGGCACGGGGCTGATCGTCGTCGAGGCCACCGCCGTCTCCCCCGAGGGCCGGATCAGCCCCTACGACCTGGGCATCTGGAACGACACCCAGGTCGAGGCCTTCCGCAGGATCACCCGCTTCCTCAGGAGCCAGGGCACCGTGCCCGCGATCCAGCTCGCGCACAGCGGCCGCAAGGCCTCCACCGACCGTCCCTGGAAGGGCGGCGCGCCGGTCGGCGAGGACGCGTACGGCTGGCAGCCATACGCCCCGAGCGCGCTGGCCTTCGACGAGCGGCACCCGGTGCCGACCGAGCTGACCGTGGCCGGGATCCGGGAGATCGTGGGCCAGTTCACGGACGCGGCGCGGCGCGCCCTGGACGCCGGTTTCGAGATCGCCGAGATCCACGGCGCCCACGGCTACCTCGTCAACGAGTTCCTCTCCCCGCACTCCAACCGCCGCACCGACGAGTACGGCGGCTCGTATGAGAACCGTGTCCGCTTCGCCCTCGAGGTCGTGGACGCCGTGCGGGAGGTCTGGCCCGACGACAAGCCGCTGTTCTTCCGGATCTCCGCCACCGACTGGCTGGAAGAGGGCGGCTGGAGCGCCGACGACACCGTCCGCTTCGCGGGCGAGCTGCGCGCGCACGGCATCGACCTGCTCGACGTCTCCACCGGCGGCAACGTCTCGGGGGTACGCATCCCGGTCGGGCCGGGATACCAGGTCCCCTTCGCCGCCCGGGTCAAGGCGGAGACCTCGCTGCCCGTCGCCGCCGTCGGTCTCATCACCGACGCCGAGCAGGCCGCGAAGATCCTCGCCAACGACGAGGCCGACGCCGTGCTGCTGGGGCGCGAGCTGCTGCGCAACCCCTCGTTCGCGCGCCTGGCGGCCCGTGAACTGGGCGCGGAGGTCCACGTCCCCGACCAGTACCACCGCTCCGTGTAGCACCACCGCTCCGTGACACTCACCACCACCGCTGCGCGTGGACCGTCCCTGGAGCGCGCGCTAGCGTGCCGCGTTCCGGTGCAACCGTCTCAGGACCAGCGCCAATTGGAGGCGGAGCCGGCCATGCGGGTCGTGGACCGGCCAGTCGAGCCAGTGCTCGGCCTGGGCAAGTCGGTCCTGGAGTGTGGAGTGGTGCACGTTCAGCTCCGCCGCGGCGGCGCGCAGACTCGTGCTGAAGGCGATCGCGTTCAGCGTGCTCGCCGCCCAGGGGGCCGTCGCGACGGCGTGTTCCAGGGCGCGGACGTCGGGGGCGGGTTCGGTGGTCGGGCCGACCGTGTCCGCGAGCAGTGCGAGGCCGCCCAGCTCGTCCGCGTACACCGTGCGGGGGCCGGGGTCCTGGTCGGTGCCCTCCGCGGTGAACCGCAGGGCGGTGCGGGCGGCGGCCCACGACGCCGGAAGGTCCCGTACAGGCACCGCGGGGCCGATGCCCGCGCGACGGCCGCCGGTGGTGGGCGTGCTGTCGCCGGTGGCGGGCACCGCTTCGACGAGCGGCCCGCCCTCGGCGGTCGCCACCACACGGGCGGCGGCCACGTCCCGCAGGCCGAGCCGGACGGCCGCCTGACGCCGGGCATGCTCGGTGGCGGAGGAGTCCAGGAGCACCTCGACCGAGGCGGGGTCGGCCTCGCGGGCCTCCGCCGGAGCCCGCCCGCGCGTCCGGTCGAGCACCACCCGGGCGGCGGCCGCGGCACGCTCGAGGACCATCGCGTGGACCCCGTCGGAGACTCCCGTGCGCTCCAGCCAGACGGCAGGCGGTCCTTCCGGCGTCAATGGGGCCGAGGGCCATGCGGGGTCGATGGGGCCGCCGACGTCCCGGCGCATCCCGTCGGCCTCGACCCGGACGCGGACCCCACGCTCCTCGTCGACGAGCCGGGCCGGACAGCCGGACAGCACGGCCGCGCCGCGCACCAGGGCTTCCAGACCCGCCCGGCCCTCGATCAGCCGGTCGAAGTAGGAGATCACCTGGAGTGCGGCACCCGCGTCGGGGTCGAGTGCCGCGAGCCTGCCCGCCAGCTCCTTCACCGAACTCACTCACCTCGCACGGACCCACCGGAAAGCGTCGTCCCTCATGCTCCGTCTTCCGGCGCCCGGTGCCAAGCCGTCACCGGCAAGAACGCCCGGTGGACGGGGTCAGTTCTCCAGGAGCCGGCGCAGCCAGCGCAGACGTGCGGCCTTGGTGTCCTGGGACAGGGCGGCCTGCGGCGCCATCAGGTCGTATCCGTGGAAGCCACCGGGCCACACGTGGAGTTCGGCCCGGCCGCCCGCCTGCCACAGCCGGCTCGCGTAGGCGACGGCCTCGTCCCGGAAGGTCTCGGCCGAGCCGACGTCGATGAAGGCCGGGGGCAGCCCGGAGAGGTCGTCGGCGCGGGCCGGGGCGGCGTAGGGAGAGACGTCCGGGCCGCCGCGGGCGTCACCGAGCAGGGCCGTCCACCCCATGTGGTTCGCCGCGCGGTCCCACACGCCGAGACCGGCCATCTGATGGCTGGAGGGGGTCTCGTTGCGGTCGTCGAGCATCGGGCACAGCAGCACCTGTCCCAGGAGCGCCGGTGCGCCCCGGTCCCGGGCGAGCAGGGCGACCGCCGCGGTCAGACCGCCCCCGGCGCTCGCGCCCGCGACGATGATCCGCTCGGGGTCGAATCCCAGTTCCCCGGCATGCTCGGCCGTCCACTTCAGTCCGGCGTAGCAGTCCTCGACGAGGGCCGGATGCGGGTGTTCGGGCGCGAGGCGGTACTCCACCGACACCACGGCCGTGCCCAGCTCCTCGGCCCAGTCGAGCATCTCCCCGACGCCGGTGCGGTTGTCGCCGATCACCATGCCGCCGCCGTGCACGTTGTAGACGACGGGCACGGCCGCGGCGGCCCGGGTCGGCCGGCAGATGAGCAGGGAGATGTCCGGTGCGCCCTGCGGCCCGGGCACCGTGCGTTCCTCCACCTCGAAGGCGCCGTCCCGGGTCAGGTCCAGGTCCGCCCCTTCGGACAGTGCCATGCCCTCGCGCAGCGCCGGGATCATCTCGATGCTGAACGAGGACGGCAGCTGTTCGCGGATGATTTCGAGGGCGGCGGCGAGCTCCGGGTCGAACGGCGGGGGCGGCCCGACCCGGGAGCCCTGCGCATCGGCGGAAGCATTGGTGGTCATCGGCTCTCCCTGCGTCCGGGCCACGTCCCTGTGACCACTGGCTGTCATCGTGCCTCGCGCCCGCGGTCCCGCGGCAGCGCCGGACGGCGGAGAAGTCCCGCCGAACGGCGGGATGCACGTCGCCGCCCGATCCCCCTCGCCGCTCGATTCCCGTAGCCGTTCAGTTCCCGTCTCCGTTCAGTCCCCGACCTGTACCAGCCCGCTCTCGTAGGCGAAGATCACCGCGTGGATACGGTCCCGGAGGCCGAGCTTGGTCAGGATGCGGCCGAGGTGGGTCTTGACGGTCGTCTCCCCGACGAAGAGGCGGCCCGCGATCTCGCCGTTGGGCAGCCCCCGGGCGACCAGGGCGAGGACTTCCCGTTCCCGCTCGGTGAGGGCGGCGAGTCGGCCGCGCTGGGCGGGCGTGGACGCGGACGCGGGCGCGTGCAGGACGAAGCGTTCGACCAGGCGCCGGGTGAGCGAGGGCGCCACCATGACCTCGCCCCGCAGCACCGCCCGCACGGTCACCAGGATCTCCTCGGCCGGGGCGTCCTTGACGAGGAAGCCGTTCGCGCCGGCCCGCAGGGCCGCGTAGGCGTACTCGTCTAGGTCGAAGGTGGTGACGACGAGGATCCGGGGCCCGTGGGGCTGCGCGCAGAGGTGCTCGGTCGCGGCGAGTCCGTCCAGACCGGGCATGCGTACGTCCATCAGGACGAGGTCCGGCTCCAGGGCGGCCACGCCCGCGATCGCCGCGTCGCCGTCGGCGGCCTCGCCGACCACGGTGAGGTCCGGCTGGCTGTCGACGACCATGCGCAGCCCCATCCGTATCAGCTCCTGGTCGTCGCAGATCAGCACACGGGACGGGGACGGGGTTGGGGACGGACCGGTCATGGGGCCGCCCCGGTGGGCTCGGGCCCGGCGACGCGCAGGGTGGCGGCGACCCGGTAGCCGCCGTCGGGTGTGGGCCCGGCGTCGACACTCCCGCCGTACAGGGCGGTGCGTTCGCGCATGCCGGTGAGACCGCGACCGGACGAGGGCAGCGGGGCGGGGAGCTCGGCGGCGGTCACGGCTCCGGCTCCGGCTGAGTTCTCCACCCGGACGCGGACCAGCCGCCCGGGCCCTGGAGTGCCCGTGTCGACCCGTACGTGGATCGAGGCGTCCGGCGGCGCGTGCTTGACGATGTTGGTGAGCGCCTCCTGCACGATGCGGTACGTCTGCGCGGTGAGGTCCGCCGGGAGGCCGCCCCGCTCACCGCGCAGGTCCAGCCGGGCTCGCGTGCCGCTCGTGTTGAGGCGTCCGATCAGCCGGCGCAGATCGGCCGAGAGGGGCTCGGGAGCCGCGTCGGGGCCGGAGCCGGGGTCGGGGTCGGGGTCGGCCGAGGCGTCCGCGTCGGGCGTACGCAGCACCTCCAGCAGCCGGCGCAGTTCGCCCAGGGCCTCGCGGCCGGTCGCGCTGATGACCCCGAGGGTGCGGTCGACGACGGCGGGGTCGACATGCCGCATCAGCCTGCCGCCCTCGGCGTTCACCACCATCACGCTCACGCTGTGCGCGAGGACGTCGTGGATCTCGCGGGCGATGCGCGCCCGTTCCTCGGCGACGGCGACCCGGGCCAGGGCGAGGCGCTCCGACTCGACGAGTGCGGCCCGCCGCTCGAACTCGGCGAGGTAGGCACGCCGGGCACGGACGTACTCGCCGAACACCCAGGCCCCGGCCAGCAGCAGCCCCACGGCGAGCGGGGTGAGCCAGGCTCCGCGGGCGCCCGGACCCACGTACTCCCGCTGCCACGCGGGAATCCACAGCAGTACGCAGACGGCTGCGCAGACCACCGTCAGCGCGGCGGCGCGGCGCAGCCCGCGCACGGTGAGGGTGGCCACGACCGCGGCCAGGGCGACGGCGCCGCGCCCCGGTTCCTGTCCCCACACCTGTCCGAGGTACTGCGCCCAGAACGCCGCCGTCACCAGGGCCGCGACGAGCACCGGCCGCCGGCGGCGCCACAGCAGGGGCAGCACCAGGGCGACGTACACGCCCGCCTGTACCCAGACCGGCCGCCAGCCCGGCTCCGGGCGGATGACCGGGGGCACGGCCACCAGCACGACCAGCAGGACGTCCGTCAGCCACGGGTGGCCGCGCCGCCGCCTGGCCAGGGTCTCGATCAGCCGATGCACCGCCTCACGCTATGGCCGGGGCCCGCTCCGCCGCATCGTCCTGCGGGGCGTCACGGGGTCCTCCCGCGGTCGTACGCGCACCGGCCGGGGATACGACGTGCGGCCACCCGGCGCGCTTCCAGCATGGCCGCCATGTCGATCACCAGCGAGTTCCTCAGACGGCCCCTCATGACCGGTGCCGTGACGGCCAGTTCGCGTCGGCTGGCCCACGCGATGACCGAGGGCATCGGTCTGGAGCGGGCCCGGCTCGTTGCCGAACTGGGTCCGGGGACCGGGGTGTTCACCGACGCGATCCTCGCCCGGCTCGCGCCCGACGCGCGGCTCGTCGCGGTCGAGCTCAATCCGGTGCTCGCGGCACGGCTGTCGGCCGCACGGCGCGACGAACGGCTGACCGTGGTGCGGGGTTCGGCCGCCGAGCTGGCCACCGTGGTGAGCGGACCGGTCGACGCGGTGGTCTCCGGGCTGCCGTGGACGGTCATGTCGCGGGAGCGGCGCGGGCACATCCTGGACACCGTGAGCGAAGTCCTCGCGCCCGGCGGCCGGTTCACCACCTTCGCGTATCTGCACGCGGCCTGGACTCCGCCCGCCCGTCACTTCACCTCCGAACTGGCGTGCCGTTTCGACCGGTTGGAGCGCTCGCCGGTGGTGTGGCCGAACCTCCCGCCCGCCTTCGTGCACCGGGCCACCAGGAGGCCGTGACGCTCGGCGCAGGATGACGTATCCCGTGCCGAAGCGCCTGCGAAGATCCCGCGACGCGATGGAGACCCGACACCGAAGCGGTTGGCGAGCGGAAACCCTACATACTGTAGGGTTTGCCTCATCGTGAGCCTCTTACATCTCGGGGGACCCCCAAATGAAGGAACGTGACGACGGTCCGGCGGCGCCGAGTGACGGCACCTTCGAGCGGATCCTGGACCGGGCGCTCCACTCCCCCGAGATCATGGCAGCCGTGGAACGCGTCGGCGTGGCGGACACGCGCGAGCGCCTGCGCGCCGAAGCCCTTCAGGCGTGTCCCGCGCTCTCCCGGACCGCCGCGGTCGAGTACGACCGGTACCTCCGGCTGCGGGCGTCCCGACGGCATGACGGCCCCTCAAAGGCCTCCGTACGGGTGGGAGATGGCTCCGTGTCGGTCTCGGCGCTGCTCGTGCCGAGTCTTGGTGTCGTCGCCGCGGGTGTGTACGTCCTGAGCGGGTTCGACCTGCACGCTCTCGACGTACGCCCGCATCTGAACGACGGGCTGATCATGGTGGTGGTGATCCTGGCCGCGGTGACGGCGGGTGCGGCGCTGGGCGACCTTCTCTGGTCGCTGGCGACGCGCGACCGCCCCACCCCGGAGGACCGCGATCCCGAGGTGAGGCGGGCCCATGAGGAGTGGCAACTGGCCCTGCTGGAGCGGGGAGTGATGCCATTTCTGCTCGGCACGCTGGACGGGACCGCCTCGGGTCAGGCCCCGGCCCAACCCCCTCTTCACCCTGCGCTTCAGCCCTCGACGAGGGAGCGGCCCAGCCAGTCGGACCTGTCCTTCACCCCGGGCAGCGCGAAGAAGTAGCCACCCCCGGTGGGGCTGATGTAGTCGACGAGCGGCTCGTCGATCAGACGCGTCTGGGTCGCCTCGAACTGACGGACCACGTCCTGCTGGTAGGAGCAGAAGGCCAGGCCCATGTCGAGGTTGCCCGCCTTGTCGACGCCCCGGTCGTAGTTGTAGCCGCGGCGCAGGATCCGGGTGGTGTCGCTCTGCGCCGTACGGGGGTTGGCCAGCCGGATGTGTGCGTCCAGCGGGATCGCCTCGCCCTTGGGGTCCTTGGCGTAGCGCGGGAGGTCGGTCTCCTGGGCGCCGTCGAGCGGTGCGCCGGTGTCACGGCGGCGGCCGATCATCTTCTCCTGCTCGGTGAGCGAGACCCGGTCCCAGAACTCGACCAGCATGCGGATGATCCGGATGACCTGGTAGCTGCCGCCGACCGCCCAGGACGGTTCGCCGTCGGCCCCGGTGATCCAGACCAGCTTGTCCATCTCGCGGGACGAGGTCGCGTCGGGATTGGCGATGCCGTCCTTGAACCCGAGGAAGTTGCGCTGCGCGCCGGTCGGGCGGGACGGGTTCTGGAAGCCGTCGATGCGCCACTTGATCTGCAGCGCGCCGCGCGTGTGCCGGGTGATGTCGCGCAGGGCGTGCAGCACCGTGTCGGAGTTGGCCGCGCACAGCTGCAACGACAGGTCGCCGTGGCACTCGGCGGCGTCGAGGTTGTCGTTGGGGAAGGTGCGCATCGGCTTGAGATGGCGCGGCATGCGGTCGGCGAGGCCGTAGCGGTCGTCGAAGAGCGAGGCGCCGACGCCCACGGTGACGGTGAGGTCGTCCGCCGGCAGGTCCGGTCCCAGCAGACCGCTGTCGGAGGGCGGTGCGCCCACGCCGAGGTCGACCGGGGTGCCACCGGTGGTCAGGAAGCGGGCTCGTTCGGTGATCGTGCGCAGCAGGGCGGCCAGTTCGGTCCGGTCCTCGGCTATGACGTCGAAGGAGACGAAGACGGCGGCCGTGGGCGCGGGGGTGGTGATGCCGGCCTGGTGGGCGCCGTGGAAGGCCACCTTGCCGCTGCCCGAGTCCGCCGCCGCGGCGGGAGTGCCGCCCGCGGCCACCTGGGCCCCGACGAGCCCGGCGCCCGCCAGGGCGGCTCCGGCCGCGCCGACGCCGAGGGCGGTCTTGGTGAACGTACGGCGGCCGAAGGGGCAGCCGCCCGGCGCGGCCTGGTCGTCCTGGCTCGGGGTCGTCATCGGGGGAGGTCCTCTCCTGCGGGCACATGGTCCCGGTACTGCGGGGGCGGTGGTTCGGCGCGGGTGGGCCGACGGTCTCGGGTCGGCGCCGCTGGGCCGCTCACGCGGCCCTGGGGTTGCTCAAGCGGACTTTCGGACGCTCACGCGGCCTTGCGGATCTCCAGGAGGTCCGGGATCGGGGCGAGCTCTTCCAGCAACTGGCCGACCGCGCCGTCGAGGCGCTGCCGGTCGGTGTCGGACAGCTTGTCCAGCGGCGTCCAGGTGCCGTCCTCGGTCCGCTGGGCGAGCACCAGTTGATCGGTGCGCCGCATCCATGTGTCGACGGCCGGGATCACCTTCGCGTTGCGCTTGTCGATCAGCGGGCGGAGCAGGGTGAGCAGTTCGCGGGTGCCGTCGAGGTTGGCCTCGGTGGTGGCGAGCTCGGTGCCGCTGCCGTAGTCGGCGTTGCCGCTCAGTTCGCGGTGCAGGGTGTTCTCGAGGATCTCGTGGGTGCGCAGCGGAAGGTCGGCCGGGTCGAAGTCCTGCTTCGGGAAGTCCTTGCGCAGGGCGTCCACATCGGCGGCGAGTTGCTTGGCGTACGGCGCGAGGGTGGCGGCGGACTGGCCGTGCCACAGGCCGTACTCGATGCGGTGGAAGCCGGTGAAGGCCGGGTCCTCGACCCCGCCCGCGAGTCCGGCCGTACGGCCGTTGATCTTGGCGTCGAAGTCGGCGAACGTTCCGTAGGCGGCGCCGAGCGAGGCGTACTGCGTGTGCGCGGGCAGCCAGTCCTTGCGGGCCTGGTCGAGCTTGTCGGCGTCGAGGTCGCTCTGGAGGGTGCGCGTCTTGGTCTGCAGGTCGGCCAGACCCTGATCGACGTACGTACGGTAGGCGACCAGCGGTGCGACGAGGTCCTTCTCGGAGACCGGCAGTACGGCCTGGACCGAGCCGCCGCCCGCGCTGACGCGTACGGCCGCCGAGGTGACGGCCTTGCCGCCGCCTGGCACACAACGCCAGGCGTACGAGCCCGTCCCGACGGTGGCTATCAGGGCGCGGGTGGTGCCGGGGGCGATGCCCTCGACCTCGCCGTAGACGGCGTTGCTGACCGGGTCGATCAGATAGACCTCGGAGGTACGGGAGCCGGTGTTGCGCACCTGGAAGGTCTGCCGACCCGGCTTGGGCGCGGTGAAGCCCTTGCCGCAGTCGGCCGCGGACACCTCGACGACGGGCGTCCCGGACGCGGGCTTTCCGCTGCTGGCGGCGATGGTGATCCCCGCGATGAGCGCGGGCGCGGCGACGAGAGCGGCGGGGACCGTCCAGCGGGGGAAGCGACGGGGGGTGGACGGCGTGACCGCGGCGCCCTCGGCGGGAGCGGACAGCTGGTCGGGGCCGGAGGCCGCAGGCTCGGCGGACTTCTCGGCTGCGGCGACGGGCTCGTCTTCGGAGGCGGCCTCACCCGCGGAGGGGACCTCATCTGTGGAGACGGGCTCGCCTGCGGAGGCGGGCGCTGTGGACCGCTCGGCCTCGACGGCGGTCGACGCGACGGCACTCCCGGCGCCGGAGTCGGCGGGCGTCCCGGCTGCTTGCGCGACGGCAGGCGCGGACGCCGAGGTCGTCGACCCGGCGGGCTCGTCGGCCGTCGCGACAGCGACCCCCGCGGGCGCGGCGCCGTCCGGCGTCCCGGCCTGCGCGACGGCGGACGCCACCGGCGCCGGCTTCGCCTCGGTCGCCCCGCGGACGCCGCGCACGAACAGCGTCATCACGATCGCCAGGTACGCGCCGTAGACACCGACCTGAAGCCAGGTCATCTGCGGGGTGAGGTTGAGCGTGCCCTGGACGACGGTGACGTACCAGGAGGCCGGGTCGAGATGCGCCGACAGATCGAAGGCGTACGACGTGCCGCCCGGGATCACCGTGGCTTCCTGGAGGTCTCGCATGCCGTAGCCGAGAACGCCCGCGGCGATGACGATGAGCACGGCGCCGGTGATGCTGAAGAACCGCGTGAGGTTGATGTGCAGGACACGCCGGTACAGGCCCCAGCACAGCGCCGCGGCGATCAGCAGCCCGACCGCCGCTCCGGCCAGCGGACCCGAGGAACTACCCGCGGCCTGCGCGGTGGTCCACAGGAACAGCGCGGTCTCCAGGCCCTCGCGGCCGACGGCGAGGAACGACGTGGCGATCAGTACGCCCGCGCCCATGCCCAGCGCGGCGGCGACCTTCTGCTTGATCTCGCCGGAGAACGTACGGGCCGAGCGCCGCATCCAGAACACCATGGCGGTGACGAACACGACCGCGACCAGACTGAGCGTGCCGCCGAACGCCTCCTGCGACTTCCCGGGCAGGTTCGCCGCCGTGAACGTCAGCACCGCACCGAAGCTCATCGACAACCCGATGGCGGCGGCAACTCCCGTCCACACATGGGGCAGTCGGGCACGCTGGTCGGACCGTACGAGCGTGGCGACCAGAACCGAGACGATCAGTCCCGCTTCCAGCCCCTCACGCAGACCGATCAGAAAGCTGGGAAACGCGTCGTCCCACACCTCGGGCCTCTCTCCGATGCAGCAAATACCAGGCCGGACGGCCAAGGGCGGGGCTTAGTGTAGGCATGCCTAACTAACGGTCAAGAGAGCGTGCAAATCGCGACACAGCGGACGCGGACCGCGCCCCGGGCCCGGGGCGGCCGCGTCGGGGGCGGTTCGGCCGATCAGTCGGCGCGGGGGCCACGCGAGGCGGGCATCACACCCCTGAGCTGCGGTAACGCGAGAGCGGAAGGCGAGAACCCAGGCGTCCGCGTCGGTTCGCGGGGCGCACGGCGACGACCCGTCGGCGCGGCCGCGCCTCCGCCACGGACATTCTGTCCGTGCTTCGATTCTTACCAGTCCCTTACCCCGCGACACCGCCGGGACCAGGCAGTCTTTCCCCGCAACACCGCCGACCGCCGCTCGTTAAGACCCTCGGCGGCAATCCTCACCGCGACCACAACTCACCTTTCCCTTACAGCATGTAGGGTTTCCCCGCTCTGCCCTTCTCAGGGAACGCACAGAGTTCCCCGCATCCGCTCCTACAGCTCTCCCCCACCGCCCTCTCCCCAAGGTGATGCTCCACGGTGTCTGCACAACAGCCAGTACTCGTCCCGGAACAGAGGAACTCGAAGTCGCGCCGGACGGACCCGAGCGGACGGTCGGCCATCGGCGCCCGGCTGCGACCACGGGCGGCCGCGGCCACGGTCTGGTACCTGCGGCTGCTCGCGCTGCTCAACGTGGTGGCGGTCACGTCGCTGCCGTTCCGGGAAGAGGTGCACGAGCACAACGGAGGTGAGTTCTTCACCCCGTACCTGGCCACCGCCGGGCTGGTCTCGGCCGCGCTGGCACTGTTCCTGGCCCTGGTGATGCGGCGCCGCAAACGGGCCGCGTGGATCTTCAACATGCTGCTGGCGGGACCGCTCTTCGGGCTGTACGTCCTGGCCCTCACGCAGGAGCAGTACCGACGGCACGGCTTCAACTGGTTCTCGACCCTGTTCACCGGGCTCTTCGTCGTCGCGCTGCTCGTGGGGCGAAGGGAGTTCCAGGCCGTCGGGGACCGCTCCAACCCCCGGCTGGCGCTGGCCGTCGGCGCCGGTGGCTTCCTGGTCAGTGGCACCCTCGGAACACTGCTCGTGAGCGCCACCAACAAGGTGTCCGGGGCGCCGCTGAGCGACCGGATCGCATACACGCTGCTGCGCGGGGTCAGCGTCGGCCCGCTCGCCGACCGCCTCGACTCGGTGGTCGCGCCCCGCTGGGTGGACGTGATCGTCAACATCCTGATCGCGGCGTCCTTCCTGCTCGTGCTCTACGCCTGCTTCCGTGCGCCGCGCGGGCGGGAACTCCTCGGCGAGGACGACGAGCGACGTCTGCGCGACCTTCTCGCCAAACACGGTGAACGGGACTCGCTGGGCTACTTCGCGCTGCGCCGCGACAAGGCCGTCATGTGGTCCCCGAGCGGCAAGGCGGCGATCACCTACCGGGTGGTCGGCGGAGTGACCCTGGCCTCCGGCGACCCGATCGGCGACCCCGAGGCCTGGCCCGGTGCGATCGAGGCATGGCTGCACGAGGCGCGACGGCACGCCTGGACGCCCGCTGTGACGGGCGCCGGCGAGGAGGCCGGCACCATCTACGCCCGGCACGGCCTCGACGCCCTCGAACTCGGCGACGAAGCCATCGTGGATCTCGCCGACTTCACCCTCGAAGGGCGCGCGATGCGCGGAGTGCGCCAGGCGCACAACCGCATCCGCCGGGCCGGGTACACCGTCGACATCCGCCGCCACGGCGACATCCCCGAGGCCGACATGGCCACCCTCATCGACAAGGCGGACCACTGGCGGGACGGCGAGACCGAGCGTGGGTTCTCCATGGCGCTCGGCCGGCTCGGCGACCCGGGCGACGGCCGGTGCGTGATGCTGGAATGCCGCGACAGCCAGGACGAACCACGGGCCGTACTGAGCTTCGTACCGTGGGGCGACAAGGGGCTGTCGCTCGACCTGATGCGCCGGGACCGCGACTCCGAGAACGGCCTCATGGAGTTCATGGTCATCGAACTCCTGCTGCGCGCCGAGGAGATCGGGGTGCAGCGGGTCTCACTGAACTTCGCCATGTTCCGTTCCGTCTTCGAGCGCGGCTCCCGGCTGGGGGCCGGACCCGTGCTGCGTCTGTGGTGCGCGGTGCTGACGTTCCTCTCCCGCTGGTGGCAACTCGAGTCCCTCTACCGGGCCAACGCCAAGTACCGGCCCGTCTGGGAACCCCGTTACCTCCTGTTCGAGAAGAGCAGCGACCTCCCCCGCATCGGGATCGCCGCCGCCCGCGCGGAGGGCTTCCTCACCCCGCCCGCCCTGCCCGCGCTCGGCCGCCGCCCACTCCTGCGCAGGCCGGGAGGACGCTCACAACCCCCGCACGGGAGCGGGCAGGTCCCCGGACAGCAGAGGGGTTCTTCGACCAGCACCTCGTCAACCAGGTAACCCTTCGGGCCAGTTCGAGGTACGGGCGCCGGGACACGCGCACCCGGCGCCCGCCATGTCACAGTCACCCGACGTTCACGTCGTCCGGAAACGATGCGGCCGATCACCGAGCCCGCCCCCGGACGAATCGACGCCCTCATGAAACGCATCGCGGCCGCCCCCGCCCTGGCTCTCACCCTCTCCGCGCTCTCCGTCCTCCTCGTGTCCCCGCTCCCGGCGCAGGCGGCGGGCGGGGCGTCGGGCAGTTACGGGACGAAGGCGCCGTACGCGCCGCAGCAGGACGCCCGTACGTACCAGCGGGCACCGAAGGGGTTCGTCCCGGTGTTCACCGAGAAAGTGTCCCGGCACGGTTCACGCGCGGCGACCAGCGGCGAGGACGGCGCACTGATCGTCCAGCTGTGGGACAAGGCCGAGAGCGAAGGTGAACTCACCCGCGCCGGTGCGGAGTTCGGCCCGCAGGTGCGCTCACTGCTGGCGGCGATGGAGAAGGTCGGATACGGCAACCTCAGCGGCCGGGGCAAACGGGAGATCCAGGGCACGGCGGCCCGCATGGCGCAGCGGCTGCCCGGACTGTTCACGCGGATCGCCACGGACTCCGAGCCGATCGACGTGGTCAGCTCGGGCCAGGGCCGCGCCGTCGACAGCGGCGCCCTCTTCGCCTCGGCCCTCGCCGACGCCGACCCGGCCCTCGGTCCCCTCATCGGCCCGGCGCGCACCGACCCCGACCTGCTCTACTTCCACAAGTCCGCGGGCGGCGCCGCCTACCGCGACTACATCGCCCACGACCAGCGGCTGGCCACCACCCTCAAGAGCATCACCGAGCAGCCTGCCACCCACCGCGCGGCCCGCGACATCCTGAAGAGGATCTTCACCCCGGCCTTCGTCCGGCGGATCTCGGCCGGGGAGTTCGCCTCCATCGGCAGCGAGGTGGACGCGGCCCGGGCGGTCTACAACCTGTACAGCATCGCCCCGGCCATGGCCGACGAGGGCAGCTGGCACCTGGAGCGCTACCTCGCTCCGCGCGACGCCGCCTGGTTCGCCTGTCTCAGCGACGCCGAGGACTTCTACGAGAAGGGACCGGGCTTCGCGGACAGCGACATCACGTACAAGATGGCGGACGTCCTGCTCGACGACTTCTTCAAGAAGGCCGAGGCCAAGCGCGACAAGACCAGCGACCTCGGCGCGGAGTTGCGTTTCACCCACGCCGAGGAGATCATCCCGCTCGCCGCTCTCATGCGGCTGCCGGGCAGCACGAAGCCGGTGACGACGACTCAGCCGTACACCTATGCGGACAACCCCTGGCGGGGCGGCTCGGTGGCTCCGATGGCCGCGAACATCCAGTGGGACGTGTTCCGCAAGGGCGACACCTACCTGGTGCGGATGCTCTACAACGAGAAGGAGACCGCGTTCAAGGCGGGCTGCGCGCCCGTGGCGAAGGGCAGCGCGTTCTACGACCTGGCCGAGCTGGAGCGCTGCTTCGGGCGCACGAAGTCGTGAAAGATGCCTCCGTCCAGGTGGCTTGGGAACTTCTTTACCGATGCCGTCAGTTCTGATCACACCGGTTCCGGGCTCGCTCCGAGCCGGTTGGGAACAATGAGTGCGATCAGTGAAGGAGCCACACCGACATGGTGTTCAAACGGCTGCTCGGGGCGATGGGTGCAGGCGGCCCCTCGGTGGACACGGTTCTCGACGGCGGCGCGGTGGCGCCCGGCGGGATCCTGTCCGGGCAGGTCCATCTCCAGGGTGGCAGCGCGGACGTGGAGATCGAGCACATCGGGCTCGATCTGATCGCCCGGGTGGAGGCCGAGCACGAGGACGGGGAGAGCGAGGGCGCCGTCGTCTTCGAGCGGTTCACGGTCGGCGGCGGTTTCCGCCTCGCCGAGGAGGAGCGGTACAGCGTTCCGTTCCGGGTGTCCCTGCCGTGGGAGACACCGGTCAGCGAGCTGTACGGGCAGCCGCTGGGCATCGTCCTCGGCGTGCGCACCGAGCTCGCGGTGGCCGGTGCGAGGGACAAGGGTGACCTGGACCCGCTCGCGGTGCGTCCGCTGCCGGTCCAGGAAGCGGTCCTGGAGGCGCTGGGGCAGCTGGGCTTCGGCTTCAAGTCCGCCGATCTCGAATACGGCCACATCGGGGGCACGGGGCAGCGGTTGCCCTTCTACCAGGAGATCGAGCTGACGCCCGCACCGCAGTACGCGCATGTGGTGAACGAGATCGAGCTGACCTTCCTCGCCACCCCGGCCGGCATGGAGATCGTCCTGGAGGCCGACAAGCGCGGCGGGCTCTTCGAGTCCGGGCAGGACGCCCTCACCCGCTTCACGGTGGGCCATCACGATGTCGGGGCCCACGACTGGAACGGCGAAGTCGACGGCTGGATCAGGCAGTTGGTCGAACACCGGGGGTCGTACGGCTCCCACGCCACGTACGGCCACGCCGATCCGTATGCCGCCGCAAGCGCGTACGGGCACCACTCGGCCCATGGGTCCGGCCATGAGTCGGGCCATGAGGGCCACCGCTCCGGGCCCGGCGTCGGTACCGCGGTCGCGGCCGGCGCGGCGGGACTCGCCGTGGGGGTGGTCGGCGGGCTGGTCGCGGCCGAAGTCGTCGACGAGGTGGGCGACTTCTTCGAGGGCGACGACGACGAAGGCGGCGAAGAGGACTGAGTCCTCAGGCGCGTCCGTGTCCGGGGGCGGTGG
>NZ_JBHVST010000087.1:0-48146 GCF_042885015.1 Streptomyces sp. NPDC058086
GCTCATCCGCCGGCGTGTGATGCGCTGCCTTCCTGCGACAGCTCCCTTGCGCGAGTGTTCCTGAACGTCTGCTCAGTCAAAGGAGGCACACTCCCAGGCCGGTGAACCTTTGCGGTCACAGCACTAGGGACATCGGCTTCGATGGCCAGGGCGACGATGGTCAGGGCGCCGTTGGAGCGTTCGGGGGTGCTGGTGAGGATACGGTCCATGGCGGCGCGGATGCGGTCGCGTTCGTCGGGCGCGGGGCTCACGTCGGGTTCTCCTCGGTAGTGATGCGGGTGCGGTCGTGGTCGTCGGCCCAGGTGCGGAGCCGTGTGGCGTTGACGTGCAGGCGCTCGCCGATGGGCTCGGGAAAGAGTCCGGCCTTGCGTTCCAATTGTTCGGCACGCTGGCGTAGGGCGGCGGCCTGCTGGTCGGTGCGCACGACGTTTCCGCAGCCGGGCACGCACCGGTCGAGGACGGGTGCGGTGAGCTGCTCGTCGTTGCGGCACAGCGCCCGGTCGCGCCGGTAGAGGCACAGCAGGAGGGCGTGCGGGTTGTCGTACAGGACGCCGCCGTCGCGGGCCAGGTGCCGGCGGGCGAGTTCGTGCTTGACGGGGAAGTCGCGCTTGACCAGACCGCCTTGGAACAGGGGGCCGGTGGTGGCCCGGAGGAGGGCCTGGCGGGCGGCGGGCCCGGAGATCCCCTCACCGTCGTGGAAGCGCTCGGTGAGGTCGGCGGCCGTGTCGGCGGTGGCCAGGGCCGTTTCGATGTCGACCAGCCGGTGGATGCCGCCGCGGCTGCGGGTGCCGTAGCGGCCGGCCTCGTCGGTGTCCAGGGCGGTACGCAGGTGCCCGTACTGGATGGCGAGGGCGACCAGTCCGCCTGGGCGGCGGGCTATGTGCCAGGCCAGGGTGCGGCGGAACCGGGCGGTGCCGATCCTGCCGTGCGGGTCCGCAGGGATCGTCTGGCCGGGTAGTCCGTGGCGGGAGGCCTCAGTGTTCGCCCAGGTGACGAGGTCGTCGATCCGGTTGCGGATGGCGCTTGAGCCGAGGGAGCCGGATCGGGTGCGGGCACGGAAGGGGTCGTGGGCCGCGGCGTCGAAGAGCAGGGCGCCGTCGGCGGCCACAGAAATCGACCGGGAGCGACGCAGGCTGGTTCTCTCTCGACGATAGAGCTCCTCCGACCACTCGTGGCTCCCGCATGTTCCCGTGACGGTTCCTCACACCAGCGTTCCTGAGCATCTGAGCGCCCGCTCGGCGCAAGGAAAACCCCGCTCCAACCCGGTGGACCTAGGCGGTCACAGCACTAGCCAGGCCAGGGCGTCGCTGCGGCTCCCGGGCCCCCAGAGGTACTCCACGGGGAACTGCGTTGTCTCGAACCGGGCGTCGAACTCTGCCCAGTACGCGTCCTCGTACCGGCTTCCGGGGCGGGAAGCGCTGCGGATCAGGAGGTAGAGGTATCCGTCGGCACCGGTGTCGTCGCGCAGGGCATCGGCCTGGGCCATGTGGACGCTTCCCTCGTCGTTCCAGGCCATGACGACGATGTCGCGTTCCACCGGGGCGGGGTACAAGCGCCCGCCAGGGGTCGGGTGTCCCCACAACTGGTTGATCAACTCTGCCAGGTCGTGCAGGGTCCGTGCCGTCTCCACGGGCATCGTGCGGTGGTAACCGGTCGGGTGGGCGACAGCATTGCGCAGCCGCGACATCGCATGCTCGATGCCACGCGTGCGCTGGCCACGCAGCAGACCGGCTGCTCGGGCCCAGGTCCGCAGCCCGGCGAGCATCCCGTTGAAGTCGATCAGGGTGCTGCCGACCTTCAGCTGCCACTGCGGCGACGGCTGCTGCCGAGGTCTCCGCCGGCTCCTCCTGCCCAGCGTCTTTACCGCGGCGAGCACATCGTCGTAGGTGCGCACGTCCAACGGATCTCGGAGACTCCACGAGGATTATCTAGTGCTGTCAAGTGTCTCTACAGGTCAACGTATTGGAGATGAGTAAGGCAAGTAAGGCATGTGGCTCTGCCCACGAGAACGGACAGCACTCGCGAGATGGAGGACGCCGAGCGCACCTGCCGCGACGAGCCCGTCGTAGTCCAGCGCCCCGAACCGGAGCACGAGGCAGCGGCCGTCGAAGTCAGCGGACACGGAGTCGAGATGTGACGCATGAAATGGAGGGCCCTCGTTGGCGGGGCCCTCCAGACGTACCGGTCGACGGGTTCGGCCGCGTACGTACCATCAGGCAGTTGGACCTTGATCAGCTCGAACCGTTCCGGTCCTCGCCCTACGTCACGACGATAGCGTCGGCCAACTCGGGCAACGAACGTCCTCTCCCGACGGGCAGTCAGCTGCCATGCTGAGCAACTGAACTCCCATCCTCCTTGGAGAGCCGCGTGGTCCTGAGCACCACCGGCGAACCCGTCATCGTGCAGAAAGACACTCAGGTACACGTCGGTGTCGACCTTCGGCCGGGGCCCTTCCTGGGACACTCGGGTGAGATAACGAGGAGAAGTCGGTGACGGACGTGGAAAGTCTGATTGCGCAGGTCTGGAACCCGGACACGCGACCGCTCGCAGAGGAAGCATGGCGCTGCTACAACGCCGGCGCCATCCGCGCAAGCATCGCCGCAACCTGGACGGCAGTCACCGCGGACATCATCACCAAACTCATCCAACTTGCCGACAACGGCGATGCCGGGGCAGTCGCAGTCCGCACCGAGATTACGAGTGCACAGGGGAAGGGCATCACGCCAGACGGCGTTCGCGCGATGCAAAACATCGAAGCCAGCTTGCTGACCAAAGCAGCCGACTTCGAGCTGATCGACTCGATCGGCCAGCGAGAACTCGAACGCATCCGCGAAGACCGCAACCTCTGCGTGCACCCGTCACTACGCAGCTTCAGCGAGGTCTACGAGCCTCTCCCCGAAGTTGCCCGCGGACACCTCGCGGTCGCCCTGACAACGCTGTTGACCCATCCCGCCACCCAGGGCGGGAAAATCTTGGACGCGTTCCTTGACTACACCTGTGACCCGTCGTTCGTACCGGTGGTGTCCCACATTCAGACCAACTTCTTCGACCGCGTACGCACAGCTGCCCGGAGCAACATCGCCAAGCTCGCCGCGAAGCACGCCCTACGCGAACTCGATCCCGATGGTCGCTTGGCGACCATCGAGTACGCCAACAGGTCCGCCGTCGTGCTGTTCGCGTTCGCGCAACGCGACAGAGAACTTGTCCGTTCCGCCGTAGCTGGACAGCGCGAAAACTTCCAGACACTCGACGGCGAGATGCAGCTTCGCGCACTCACCCGACTCGGTGACCAGGATTTCTTCTGGGAAATGGCGGACGAACCACTCCGTGAGCGGCTTCAAGGTTTGCTGACCAGGAACATTACCGCTGCGGCCTGGGAACCTCTTCGCTCCGACATTGCAGCAAGCCTGACGGTCGTCAGCAGCAGCTATGCGCGGGAACGGATTCCCGCGCTCGAACAACGCTTTGCCGACCTTCCTGAGCTGCATCGGATGAACGTGGTGGCAATGCGTCCCCACCCATACTTCGTCCCCGTAGTGCTCAGGTTCATCGCGGAGGCCGGAAGCTGGCGTACCGGGGAGCAAGCCGGTCAACTTCTCGTCCAGCACGGCGTCTTCCTCGGCATCGGGGATCTCCGGACAGCGTTGACAACGTGGGCGGACAACCTCGACTGCCGCACCGCCGCCCAGATGCCCGACCTTGCCGTGGCGCTCTTCCGTAACACGGCGCATCTGGGCTTGGCGCAGCCCGCGGAGTTCGTCTCCTTCCTCTCCCGCGTTCAGTCCATGGCCGAGGAGGGAGATAGCTTCTACCGATACCCGGCGCTGGAGGCGGTCTTGCGCGCTGGTGGCCACATTCGGTGACGCGCCTCACGCGGCCCTTCCGCTGCCGCGTCCCCAGCGGCTTCCGGGACAACATCGAGCTCCGGGGTAAACCGGAAGCTGCGGCGGGTGTTGGGGGGATCGCCCGGACGCGTCACATGTGTCTGCCCGCTCGGCACCCCGGCCCCTGACTCTTAACTCGCGCGCAGAGTTTGCGGTCGTTCATGATCACCAGCAGGCGAGTCCTGGCACCCGCGTTCGACCCACCACCTCTACACGCAAAAGCAGTCATCTTCCCGCCACTCCTGGTCATTTAGTCGCACCAAATAGCTGTGAAATGTTGCAATAATGCGCATGTGCGACATCACGCTTTTCGCATTCTTTTGTGGGACCATTTCCGACATGAACCGCAGATTAATGGGCTGGCGGCTTCTGCGTGTGCGCGGACTGATGATGGTCGTCCTGGCGGCACTCATCGCCTGCGCCGCCCCTGGAGTAGCCAACGCCGACATTGGGCGCCCGAACAACGCTGAAACCGACATCGAAAACTACTACCGCGAGTTCCTCGGTCGTCCTTCAGATCCTGGTGGCTTCAACAACTACCGCGACCGAATGTGGAACGACTGTAAATTCGGCGTTCTCACCGCTGGCATGATGATCGGCGACAGCCAGGAAGCTCACAACCACCTTCGCACGCCGAACGCCTTCGTTCCCGCGATGTACCGCGCGCTACTCAACCGTAACGCAGACCCCGGCGGCCTCCAGGCCTACATCAATGCCGTCAACACCCGCGGCTACCGCTGGGCGATCAGAGACATCCAAGCTTCTCAGGAGTTCCGCAACCGGCTTAACGCGATGTGCCAGGGCCGTCGTGGCTCGATGACGCAAAACGAACTCAAGCCGGACCAAGCCGTCTCGGCAGCCATCGGGATCAACGATGCTGGGATGACCCTCATCAAGGCATGCGCCGTCGGCACAGTCATCAATCTCGTCGGCGGCGCGACAACGAGGGGACTGTACGCGGCAAGCAAGGCCATCAAGGCAGCGAAGCTGGCTTTGGGCGTAGCTATCGAAAAGGGTGCCGCCGGAGACTGCATCTCGGCCTACAAGGTCCTACAGACTGCCGACGACATTGTGACCTCGGCCCGGTACGAACCTGGGGTTACCAGTCCTGGCTACAACAATCCGACCTACGTGTATTTGAACCAATGGAGGAAATGGGAATTGACTGGCCGCTGGTGCCACCTCCAGATGGGCGCCGGCCCATCGGCACCCGAACGCTCGTGGCGCGAAGTTAAATTCCGCTGCTGAGCACACGGATATGCGAGCTGACGCGACACCCTCTGGTGGCGGCACTGTGAGTGGACGGACGTCGGGAAACGGTGTCCTGTCCGCTAACGCCTCCCCACCGACAAGCCCAAGGCTGATCGAGGCGGTGAAGCCGGGGCTCGCAGTGAAGGCCCGGTACCGACGGGGGATGCGGTACCGGGCCTGTGATCACCGTACTTGCTGGTGCCGTACAGCAGAAGCCATTCGGCGCCAGCAGTACGTTGCTCGGTTGGAGTGCCCGTGGGGCCGACGGAAGGTGCCCGCCAGCCCCACGGCCTTTTGCTGGGATCAAGCAGCCGGGTAGGAGCCCGTGACGGTGATGATCTCCGCGTTGGTGGCGCCCTCGGCGTCGCCATAGAGGTGCTCGATGTTCAGCACCGCCGCTCCGTTCGCGTCGCTGGTGACCCGCATACGGTCGATCTTCGTGCCGTCCGATCCGGCATAGATGACCGCCTCACCGGTCCAGACGCCGCTGTCGGCGTCGCGTCCGTCGAGACTGAGCTGGAACGTGTAGCGGGCGCCGGCCACGGCCGGTACCGGCAGGGTTAGGCCGAAGCCGGCGCCGGTGGTTCGGCCTGCTGACCGACAAACTCATCCGCCGCGGCGTCCACACCTCGGTGAAGGCGCTGGAAGACGACATCAGGGCATGGATCGTCTCGTGGAACGAGAGCCCCAGGCCCTTCACTTGGACCAAGACCGCCGACGAGATCCTCAAATCCCTCGCCGACTACCTCACCAAGGTCACTCCGCCAGCCACCGAGAACCAGCAAGATACTTAAGCCCGCGATTTCCGGCGCATCACACTAGCTTCGCATTTCCAGTCGGTCTCTTGTCCTGTCGAAGTGCATCTGTCAGATAGCGAGCCGTTGACCTGCTGGGATGCCAGGCCGATTGAGAAGACGGAGGCTCGGGTTTCTCAAACGACCTGGCTTTCACGGAGGAGTGGTTCACAGAACCACTCAAGGCGGCAGCAGGTGAGGCGTACGTGCGGAATCCCCCGGCACCCCGGTGCAACCGGTTGTCAGTGCTGTTCGGCAGGGTGTGCATGTGACGACTCGAGACGAGGAACGTGGCACCCCCATCTGGTCTGGACTGCCTCCGACGGCCAGAGAGCTGCTCATGGCAACCGAATGGGACGCCCTGCAACATGCATATGGGAGCGCCGAGGACACCCCGCCGTACCTGCGCCAACTCCTGAACGAGGATCCCGAGGTGCAGGCCGAGGCACTGGGAATGCTCGATATGTCCGTACTGCATCAAGGATCCCTGTACAGCTCCACCCCGCCGGCCGCACTGTTCGTTGCAGCGATCCTGGCCCACCCCCAGACTTTGGCCGAGCACGAGAGCTTCTTCCCCTGGGACGACCGGACCCGGCCCCTGCGGGCTGCACTACTCGACTGGCTCGGCCAGATCGCGGACTCGGCCTCCTACGGCGAGGACCCCGGCAGCAGCGAGGGCGAGTACGGGGATGAGTGCGACGGCGAGGACGAAGACGAGATCGAAGCGATCCGCGCATGCCGAAGTATCCGACCCGAGCTCTACGACGCGGTCGAACCGTTCCTCGACGATCCGCATCCGGACACCCGAGAGGCAGCCCTCGGAACGGTCACCCTGCTTCTGAAGGCACCCGACCTCGCCGAACTCGTCCCCCGCGCCGCCCACCGTCTGCGTAGCGTTCTCGAAGCAGACGGCAGCCGCCGAGAACGCTCCTCCGCAGCTCTGGCAATGGGCTCCTGGGGCCAGGACACCACCGGCCTCCTCAACGATCCTGATCCAGCCGTGCGCACCTGCGCCGCTTTGGCCACCGGATGCGTGCACATGCCCCGCGCCACCGCCGTCCTGCTCGAAGCCCTACAGAACCCGGCCGAGGCAGACCATTGGTTCCCCGACCCCCTCCCTCAGATCGACGGCTGGCTCCGCTTCACCCTCCTGAAGGCCATCCTTGACCGCGTCGACGCCTTTGAGGACCTAGCCCCGGCGGCCATGGCCCTGATACCGCTCGCCAGCGACTACACCGTCGACCGCGACTGGGGTCCGCTGCTCGTCAAAGCCTTCCCCACCGGCTACCGCCCCGGCCTGCCACTGTCGGCCGCACAACGGGAGCTTCTGCAAGCCGTCACCGCCAATGACAACTGCTGGGGAAACATTGGCAACAAAATCCGCTGGCTCAGGGAAGCCGGCCTGCCGGAGCAGCGCGACGCCATCCGAGCCCTGCTCTGAGTGACAGGTACAGCGAGAACCGGACCAGAGAAATGAGATCAAACCTCACGTACTGGGCGAACGTCGTCGCTCACCGCGCGGCGCAGTGAGAATCCGACAGCACGAACGAGAAGCGGTGAGAATCCGACAGGCTCAGGGCGACAGGACATCTTTCCGAGTCGCATGATCCTCGTGCTGCTGATGTTGGTGACAGGTGCGGCGCCCAGGTGACAACCCACACATTGATACTGCTACTTCGCCCCGAGGATCGCACTGTCAGTGGCCGATGGCAGCATGGTCGGCTCGTCCCGCCTGCACGCCGCAGACCGGGACCGTCCAGGAATATGGAGCAAAGCAATGAACCGGAGTGAACTGGTGACTGCGCTGGCGGAGCGCGCCCAGGTGACCCGCAAGGACGCCGATGCCGTGCTGACCGCCCTCGCCGAAAGCGTCGGCGATGTCGTCGCCAAGGGCGACGAGAAGGTGACGATCCCGGGCTTCCTCAGCTTCGAGCGCACCCATCGGGCCGCACGCACGGCGCGCAACCCGCAGACCGGCGAGCCGCTGGAGATCCCGGCCGGATACAGCGTGAAGGTCTCCGCCGGCTCCAAGCTCAAGGAAGCCGCCAAGGGCAAGTGACCCCCGACTCCCCGTGTCCTGCGGGGCACCGCGGAGCACGGATCGAGTCAGGTGCCAGGCTGGGCACGCGGCACGCAACGCCGCACGCAAAGCCGGGCACTTGAGCCGCCGGCAGGGTAGAACGGACGCCGGGCACCGTCCGGTCGAGGACGGGCCTGCACCCAGACGAGCCGGGAATTCCGGCAGGATTTGAAGGACATCAGCATGGCCAGCGGCACCGTGAAGTGGTTCAACGCCGAAAAGGGCTTCGGCTTCATCGAGCAGGACGGCGGCGGACCGGACGTCTTCGCCCACTACTCCAACATCTCCGGCAACGGCTTCCGGGAGCTCCTTGAGGGCGAGAAGGTCACGTTCGACGTAGGCCAGGGCCAGAAGGGTCCCCAGGCCGAGAACATCGTCCGCGGCTGACACGAACATCGCAGAGTGGAAGTCCGAGGCCTTCGAGAGCCTCGGGTTGAATCCCACCGTGTGAAGAGGGGTCCGGCGCAGCCGGGCCCCTCCTCTGTTCCCCCGCGAACCTGGCCAGCCTGGGCAGCGCCGAGAAGTGGTCAGCCCGGCCCCGCCAGAGCGTTACGGGACCGGGCTGGAACTGTGGACCAGCAAGCCCGTTGGCGCCGGGACCTCAGCCTTCGCGCATCCTAGAACGCACATCAAGGCGCCGGTGCCCGTTGACAATCATCAAACTGCGCGCGGAAGCACACGATCGGGTGATGCTCCCTGGGACGGAGAACTGCCGGCAGCGCCAACGCGTCGTGCCGGGCATGAGAGCAATCCTTGACGCACACGTGGCGGAGCCGGGCCTGGCGGTGGTGGAGATCGCAGCCGCCGACGACGCGACAGCCTTCGCCATCCAGGACCTGCTCACCGAACGATGCGCTGCGGCACCGGCAGACCGGACGACCAGAGATCCAGGCGAGCCGGGCGTCCGGCTACGGTTCTTCGTCGACCTACGCGAGCGCCCCGACGCATAGCCCGATCCCGTCCAGCGTCCAGGCCGGACGAGCAACCGGCCTGAACCTAAAGCGGATCTGGGCCGCACACGGCGCAGCGCCTCATCCGTGCCCCCTTCGCACGCAGTTCTTCCGCCGTGACAAGCTGTTTCTGATGCTCACATGCCAAGAACATGCTGCCGCCCTCCAAGGTACGAGGGCTCGTATCAGCCATACCATCAGCTGGAACAGAACCTAGGTGCAGCTAGGCCGACGCCCTGCGAGCGCGACACGCACCAGACGACCGGCAGCGTGGGAGAACGACATCATGAGCAGATCGAGCGATCGCGCAGGCGGCTGGATCGAAGGCTGCGCATCCCTTGTAGGAGGCTGCATAGTCGTTGTCGTCATGCTCGGACTTTTCGGCGCTTTCGTGATCTCAAAAACGGTTGACGACATCGATGACGGGCCGTCATCAGAGCCCGCATCACGCCCTACCGCAACGACCGGGACCGTTACTCCGCCCGACTTCCCAGAGGAAGAGGAAGAAGCGGTGACAGATGACACCGGCGGGACGGGTGGCCGGGACTTCGACGGGCAGGTCGGCATCCAGTTTGGATACGCCTGCTCCCCCGTCGGCGCGCTCGGCATTGCCGAGGATGGACGTCCAGCCAAGTGCTTCATGGGCAAGGACGGCCGGGCTCGGTGGGGCTATGACTCGAACCGCGGATAGTTTCTCGGGAAACCGACGTCCTGCCTGATCAACGGGACGGCCGTCGGCCCGGCATGGCGTCAGGCGGCCTGTGCCAGGTAGTACGGGGTGACGTCGCGCCGAGTGGCGGGCGGGGACGGACAGGGCGGCGCCGGAGCAACGACCGGAGTCTGCACGGCCTGCGGCGGCTGGGACGCCAGACCGATCCCCATCAGGACGGTCGCGACAGCGGCACCGGCCGTGATCGCCATGTACAGGTCCCCGCGGGGTGGGGTCTCGCTGCTGCGCCTCTTGGTGTCGAGGTACACCGCGGTGGCCGCGGCCACCGCGCTCTACGTTCTCCACCCACGGGTGCGTACTGCCGGGGGGCTGGTCGCCGGGCTCGATGCCCTCGATCATGCGCAGGGCGATCTCGCCCGGGTCGACCTGTGCGCAGCCGTCGCACGGGCCGCGGCTGGCGAGCTTGCCGCCCGCTGGTGCGCGACAGGCGTGCGTCCAGCTCGCCCAGGTCGCGGGCGGCGGCGATGCCGCCGGCGAGCGCGGCCTCCACCCGGGAGGCCTGCTCGCGGTAGGCGCTCACCTCGCGCCGTGCGCCGGCTGGCCGCGAACCCGGTCACGCGTGCCTTCCTCGGCCAGGGCCGGCCAGCGACCTGTACGGAGGACAGCGGCGGTTCCGCTGCAAAACGACGCCGCCGGCGGGCAGGTGACCGCCGGTGAACACGGTGCACGGCCTGATGCTCGCCGGGCAGCTCAACGACCTCGGCAACTCGTGGATCAATGCTCACCCAGGACGGGCCGCTGGGGCAGGCCCAGCAGGTGGCCGCCGAGGTGGCCCAGCAGAGCGTCAACTCCTACGACCCCCGTCCCGGGCGGTCCCGGACTCCAGCGCCGCGACTTCCCACCGGCCCGAGCGGGCCTTGAGCGTGAGCTCGTACCCCAGCGGCCAGCGACCGCCGGAGTCCCGGGCTTCCACCTGCACGAGGACACGCACTGAAGTTCCATCGACCGGCACCTTCCCGGCGGCCGCAGCCTCCTCGACGGCGGACACCCGCTGCACCGCGACCGACGTGTACGGGGCGGGGGAGAGGGGCGACAGCTTCACCCCGGGTGCGAGGTAGCGGTCCACCTCCCCGGCTCCCGTCAGGTACGCGCCGAAGAACTCGCTGACTGCCAAGGACAGATCACCATCGGACGCCACGCTCACGCCGTACGGCGACTTGCCCACCGCGGCGCGCGCCGGGCCGGCCACCGCGCCGGGGGCGCCGGTCACCGTGAACGAGGCGCCGCTCGCGTCGGCGGTCACAGGGACGACGAAGTAGCGCAGCCGTCCGTCGGCGTAGTGCGCAGCCACGGTCACCGCCCACTCGCCGTCCTCGCGCTGCGCACTGCGCACGGCGGTCACCTCCGCCGGCTTCGGCTGCGCACTGGCGACCGGATCCGGCAGATCGACATCCGGCGCGAGGGACTGCGCAAGCCGCGCCTGCGCACTGTTCGCGTCGCCGGCGCTGCTGCGCAACCACGCGTCGACGAACACCTGCGCATAGCCCGCAGGGTCGGCCGCGGCGGCCGCGCTGCGCACGGCGGCCGGCTTGTCCGAGGGGGCGGCCGCGACGGTGGTCGGGCCGGACATCACCGCGACGCCCAGGGCGACGGGGCCGGCCGCGATCGCGCTCAGAACCGCCAGGCGTGAAAGGCGGACGCGCCGCCTCATCTTCTCCAGCCGAGCGCCTGCGGCCATCGGGAGAGCCGCGTCGCTCTCCGAGGCCTGCTTGCCAGGGGACATGGTCAAACTCCCAGGTCAGAACGTGTACTTGCTGACCTTGAGACAACCCGCCGACCCCGACCCGACCACCGACCACGAACCCCCGACCACGGTCACGATGGGGACACAAAGCCCGTGGTCGGGGTCATGGTCGGCCCAACCACAGACCCGACCACGGGCAAGCCGTGAGCCGAGGACAGGACATCGCGTCCACCCCGCGGTCCCCAGGCCGGCGACAGCTGGGCGACCACGTGACGCCCGGCCAGCGGACCCGCACACCGATGCGCAGACGCAAGCCATCCGGAGCCCGCGAGGTGCCTGCGCAGTGCTCCAACCGGACCTGCGCACCAGAAGATCAGGAATCCTCGGGGCCGACTGCACAGCCGCACCGCGCAAGCCGACTGCGCAGGATCCTCGGATGGTTGCGCAGCCCGATTGCGCACCGCCCCTCCGGGGCTGCGCAGTCGGGTGCGCAACCGCTGCGCACTGGGGGCGAAGGGTGGCGTGGTCGGCCCGACCATGAGCCCGACCACGGCAGCTAGACGGCCATGTTGCCGGATCGTGACCGATGGTCGGGGCTCGTGGCCGTCAGCCTGGTCGGGGTCGGCGGATGAGCTGACCGCATGGAACACACGCACGCCCCCGCCCCTGTGCCCGCCGGCCGCCTCACCCTGGTGGGCACGGTGCGCTGCCGTGGCCACCGCGCACGGCCTGCGTCAGGGGCAGTGCGATGAGCGGCTTCGGGGCCGGGGTCCGCCGTGGCGTGATGGCGGCTGATCAGTTCACACAGATCTCCAACGGGTTGTTCCGCGACAGCCGGATCTCGTACCGGGCGAAGGGAATCTTCGGCTACATCAGCACGCACCGAAACGGCTGGCTGGTGACCATGGCCGCCCTGGTTGCCTTGGGCCCCGATGGACGAGACGCGGTGCGGGCAGGGCTGAACGAGCTGGAGAAGTGCGGCTATCTCGTCCGCGATCGCGTGCGCCGCCCGAACGGCACTCTCGGAGAGATCGTCTACAGCATCACCGACCGCCCTACCGCCCCGGACGTTCCGCTGATCGACCCGGTATCGGTACCCGCCTTCCTTGAGCCTGGCAGCGACGCCGGGTTCGGCGCGGGGATCCGCCGCGGCGTGATGGCGGGAGATCAGTTCACACAGGTCGCCAATGCGCTGTTCCGCGACACCCGGATCTCCTTCAAGGCGAAGGGGCTCTTCGGCTACATCAGCACCCACCGGGACGGCTGGCAGGTCACCATCGCCAACCTGGCCCGACACGGCCGCGAACGCGTAGACGCGGTGACAACTGGCCTGGAGGAGCTGGAGAATCACGGCTTCCTGCTGCGTGACCGCGCCCGCAACGCCGACGGCACGCTCGGGCAGGCGCTGTACTTCATCACCGACCTGGCCGCCCTGCAAAACCCCAGCTCACAACCAGAGTCGGGTTATCCAGGATTGGCTGAGCCAGTGTTGGCTGATCCCGGCACTAAGAACACCATCGTTAAGAAGACCAACAAGCAGAAGACCAACCCCCTCCGTCCGTGTGGCCGCGGCGACGCCGCGCGCGCGAACGGAAGGACGGACCCCCCGGACGCGGCAGCGTCCCCGGCGCCGCCGCCTCCGGCAGACGAGATGCATCCGGGGATCCGGCTGCTGCTGGAGATCGGGGCGAGCCGTCCGGAACTCCTGTTGACCGGGAAGCCGCTGACCGATCAGGGCCGCGTGGCGACCGTGATGATGGATGCAGGCTGGAGTGCTGAGCAGCTGCGCCACGTCATTACCGGCCGGCCCCTGCCGCACCCGGTGCGCACATCGGTCGGCGCGATCATCGCCGCCCGGCTCCGCGCCGCCCAGGCTTACCCGCCGCCCGACTCCGCAGCGGACCACCACGATGCGCCCCCGTGGGACGAGCCGTACGCGTCGGCGACAACCGAGCGGTCATCGATGGGGGCCGCCGCCCGCAGCGTGCCCGAGGCCCTGACCTACCGGGCCCTCGTCGAGTGCGCCGGCTGCGGGGTGCCCGCAACCGCCCCCGGTGAAGACCTCTGCCCGGCCTGTCTCGGCTGGCCGCTGTGCCGCACCTGCCCGGGCCCGACTCCCCGGCGGGCCCACCCCGACGGCGACGGCCGCTGCAGGACGTGCGCCTCCGTCTGACCGACCCACTGGAAGGAAGAAGCCCGTGACGGACACGCTCCGCACACCACCGCCGGCCGCAGCCGGCCAGCACCGGCGCCCCTTCACCCTCGACCCGAGCCGGTGGGAGGCGGAACGCTCACGCGCCCTGCGGACCGGCCACGTCCGCGACCACACCTGCACGGGCGAGTGCGAACCCGTGCTCGTGTACGAACGCACGCGGTGGGGCTGGCTCGCCTGGACCGTTCCCGGTGACGGCACCCCGCCCGAGCAACCCCATCAGATCGGGGTTCTCACCCCCACCGCGAGCCGTATGCAACGCCTGGCCCTGCGCTGGCTGACCAGGCACCCCGCCCACCGCATCGCCCTGGCCCCAATGGCAGCGAGCCCCTCGCCACCGAGGATGTCTACACCTACGACGATGTGCTTGCCACGGTAAAGAGACTGGGCAGAAGGCGCGGGCGGGCCTCGCCGCGGTGGCAGTTGAAGGTCGGTAGCACACTGATCGACTTCAATGGAATGCTGGCCGGGCTGCGTACCTGGGCGCGTGAGGCCGGTCTGCTGCGTGGTCAGCGCACACGCGGCATCGAGCACGCGTTGACACGTCTACGCAATGCGGTCGCCCACCCGGTCGGCTACCAGCGCACCACGCCGGTAGAGACGGCACGGACACTGCACGACTTGGCAGAGTTCATCAACCAACTGTGGGGACGCCCCACCCCTGGCGGGCGTTTGTATCCCGTCCCCGTGGAACGCGACATCGTCGTCATGGCCTGGAACGATGAAGGGAGCGTCCACATGGCCCACGCCGACTCCCTGCACGACGACGCCGGTGCCGAGGGATTCGTCTACCTTCTGATCCGAAGCGCCTCTCGCCCGGGAAGCCGACTGCAGGACGCCCACTGGTCAGCGTTCGATGCCCGGTTCGAAACCACGCAGTTCCCAGCGGACTACCTGTGGGGGCCGGGAAGCCGCAGCGACGCCCTGGCCTGGCTGAAGGAGCAACAGCCGACGGGGGATACCGTCGACTACATCGACCGCGTCTTCCTGCTCCGCGAGCACGACGGCCAGCTATACCCGCCGATGCGCCCGGACGTGGCCGCTGGTCTCCTCCCAGAGGAGCAGGGCGGCACCTGGCACTCTGTGCGTGCCGACTTTCCCGAACACGCCTTCGCGCACGTGCGGGAACTCAACGGCACCCCTCGCACGCACGCCCGCACGGGTGACTGCATCTGCCCTGCTCATCACCTCAGCAGCGGCACCCACGAAGAGGTAGTGAGGACGGCCGAGGCCGTCGTCGGCACGATTACCCCCCGACGGCCTCCTGCCGTGCAAACCCCCGACACGTTCCTTTGGCCGCACCGTTTCTGAGTTCACGACCAGCCCACCGCCTCGACAGCACCCATGTCGGCGAACCCACTTTGAGGCGTGCAAAGCCCCCGCGAGAGCGATGCCGCGACAGGACCATCCGGGTTCGGTCACCGGCGTCGCGAAGTCGGACGTCCGGCCGCCACCGTCACAGATCTCCAGGAGGACGCGACCACGCTTCGATGGCGGGTGGTTCCGTGTACCCCGCGACCGACACCCACGCCTTCTCGGCGCCCTCCTTACTCTGGACGTAGACCAGGCGGAAGGTGTTGCGCAGGTCCTGCCTGTCAGCGAAGACGGCGCGAAACAGGGTGTCGGAGACCGCCACCGCCGCCGGGGAATCGCTTGCGGCATTCAGAGCGGCCCGCAACGGCTGCGAATCCACCAACCTGGCGGCCGTGACCACCGGCTGCCCCAGCCGTGCCCCCCGGTGCTGTGCCACGTCGCCGCAGTGCAGCGCGAGGCGCAGTCTGAGGTATGCGTCTCGGTGGAGGCCGTGCAGTGCGCGCTCTAGTCGCGCGAGCAGGTCCGGGGCCAGCGCCATTGTTCGCGTCCCCGGCTTGAAGACGATGATCTGCCCGTCACCCCTGTCGTTTCTCTCCCAAGTCGGTGGGCTCTCGTCCTGGGAGAGCGCTTGGGTCAGAACGTTGTTCAGAGCACTGCGGGCATTCATTTGGTCCGTCACGGACTTCGCGGCAAATCCCGCGATGTCCACGACGAGGATGAGGTGATTGCGTCCGGAGTCCACGGCGGCGCGGGTGCGCGCGAGTTCGCCGACGCCAGCATCCGATTCATTTCCGGCGGTACGGGCGTTGCTCCACCGTCTCCCTGCCTCCACCGCCCTGGTCGTCACTTCGAGTCCCAGGTCGGTGCGCAGGAGCAGGGGACGCAGCACGTACTGCGCGGACGGCTCAGCACCGTGGATATGCAGCCACTCGAGTGCGCGATCACCGGCCCTCATCGCCTCGGCCGGAGTGAGGTCGTCGCGGGAGAGTAACGCGCTCAGGACAAACTGGGCGTCAAGATCGGTGTCGTGCCCGTGCCCCCTCAGCCACCTCAGAGCGAGCGCCGTGGCCTCGCGCGCCTCCTCCGGTGCCAGGTCGACGCGTTGCAGGAGCGGATAGAGCACGAACTGGGCCTCGGGGGAGGCGCCGACCGACCTGAGCCAGTCGAGGGTGTACCGCACGAACTGGCGTAGGGCGTCGGATGGTAGGTCGTCCCGGCGCAGTGCAGCGCCCTGCACGAACGAACTGTCGAGGCTAGTGCCGTAGGAGTCCAGCCAGTGCAGCGCCTGGTCCACCACAACATGGGCATCCTCCTGCGACAGACCCTCGCGCAGCAGAGCCGCCGACAACACGAGCCGCGCTGATTCGGTGTCCCCACGCGCCGCGAGCCATGCCCGGGTATACGCCAGCGTCCGAGCCGTCTCGTCCCCGGCAAGGTGGGGGATCGCCAGCAGGGAGCTGAGTAGGTACTGCGCATCTTCGGCCTCCCCGCGCACCGTAAGCCAGTCCAGCGCCTGTTGGATCACCTGCGCCGTCTGCTGGCGAGTCAGGTCCGCGCGGGACACGAGGGCGGTGAGGACGTATTGAGCGCTCTCGGTACGGCCATGCGCACTCAGCCAGGCCAGTGCCTGGTCGACGACGGCTCTGGCCTCGTCTGTGCCGGGGTCGGTGCGTTTCAGCAGCTCACGCAGTTGGACGGGGGTGCTTTCCTGCACAGCGGTGGACGCTTCCCGCCGCTCCGTGGCGAGTGCTCGGAAACGCTCCGCAAGCTGTGAGTCGCCCTGTTCATCCGCCGTGCCGGCGATGGCTTCCAGGTCCGGGACCGCGGCGTTCCGAGCCAGTGCGTCCCACAGGGATTCCGGGGGGACCGAGTGACGGCGGATTTCACGCCCATACTGGTCGATGTGGTCGGAGAGCCGGAAGGATCCCAATGAGGACGCTAACCCGTCCGGCCGCGCAACTTGCATCAAGCCTGCGCTGTTCAGCTTCTCGACAGAGAGCTGTCTCAGATCCGGAGTGCTCTTATCGAGATGGCGCAGATAGCCGAGGGCCGCCTCGGAGAGCAGGACGCCAGGGATCGTCGGGCCGTGACCGTAGCGGCGGGCGTCGATCGCGGCGTCCACGAAGGCGCGTACGAACGACGGCGCGGAGGTATACCGCTCGATCGCGTCGGCGCCACTCGTGAGATAGGAGAGGGACTGGGCGTTCACTAGCGATGGCACGGGGATGGCCACACCCCTGAGGCACAGAGCTCGTGCCTGCTGATGCCGGTCGGGAGAACTCAGCGGGGCAGCGGAGGTGAGTGTGTACCAGGGCTCCGTTCGCACTGTGCCCATCATCAGGACCGGACCGTCGGCGGGGGCTTCCAGCCGCGCTCTCAGCGCCTCCGCGACCCGTTCGCCGCGGCCGCCGGCCGTCTCGTCCAGGAGGTGACGCTCCGCATCGCCCAGCCAGATCACGGTGCGCGCACCGATCCGGGCCGGGGTGTCGAGTGCCGTCTCGAGGTCGGCGCTGGACCGGGGTTCCCACAGAGACCAGTCGTCCGGAAGGTGGCGCGCCGCTTCCCAGGCCGACCGGGACTTGCCCGAGCCAGGCGGGCCGACGAGCAGGGCCAGCCTCGATGCTCCGTCAACGCAGTCACCTACGATGGCCCGCAGCAATCGGTCGTGGCTCCGCTCGACGTAGCGCGGCGCTTTCGACCGCGCCGCACGGTCGGCGAATACAGCAATCGGTTGCCCGAGCCGTGCCGTCATGACGGATGATGCCGATTCTTCCCGGCGCTTCTGCAGAGCACGGTCCCGCAACTCGATGAAAACGGCCGCGGTTGACTCGCCGTCGGAATCCGGACCAGCCTGCCGGGCGAGGAAGTCAACCAGCCAGTTAAAACTGCGCTCGTCGGCCGGGACGGCCTTCCCTCTGAACCAGTCGGACAGTGTGCTCGTGGTGAGGTGGACAGGAGGGGACGCCTGCTCGGCCCGCCACACCAGCGACGCATATGTCGGGGCGCCGGCCCGGTGGTGCAGCTCGCGCAGAGATTTGGCGAGTGCATCCCGGCTCTCCCGCCGTACTTTGCTGAGGCGGGTCTGGACACGGAACACGACGACGGCCCCCGGCCGGGGAGCCGTGCGCTCGACAAGGGCCACGCAGGATCCGAGAGACTGAAGCCCTCCGGGTTTGTCCGAGTCGTCGAGGACCAGGAGGAATTCGACGGGAGAGAGTACGACCGGGGTGCGCGGGGACGCAGTGCGCACAGCCTGCATCACGCGCGGCCACGAGAAAGTGGTCTCCATTCGTACCGTGACATGCAGCGGCGCGCCCGGGGTACGCCACAGCAGGTCCTGTTCGAGCGCGTCCTCAACCCGCGTCGGCCCTTCGAGGGCGATGCCCTCCGCGGAGAGCTGGCCGCGGAGGTCGCTAATCACATGGGTGAGTGTGAGTCTGCCCTGGATGGGGCGCAGGTCATCGAAGAGCGTGTTCCGATAAGGCCAGCCACCAAGCGGGGCCGGGAGCCGGTGATAGGTGTAGTCAATCAGGCGCCGCAGCAGGAGCTCGGTGTCGCGCAGAGCCGAGGGCGCGGTGGGCGGCCCGAAAAGCGACTGCATCTGCGCCCGTACAGCCTCGTACGTAGCGGATGCCTCGTCCGCCTCAAGAGTCGTCACCGCGGCACTGCCCTCGGGGGTGGCCGGGGGTGTCGCACCGGCCCGCCGCGTCCCCTTCGCGCCTCCGTCCCCCCTCACCGCGGTGGCCGTCTCGGCGAAGGGTTGTGTCTGCGCCGGGACTTGCCGTGCCGCAGTCGGGTCGTGCAGTACGGTTGCGACGCCCCCTGGGGCGTACGGGTGGGCGGTGGCATGGCGGCTGAAGGCGGCCCGGATGTGCCATGCGTCGTGGGTCGTGAGGTGCGTGCGCAGATGGGCCCGGGCGGGGGCACTGAGCGCCAGCAGCGGATCGCCCTCGGCGTCGCGGCGTACGGTGAACAGGCCGCTGGTGAGCAGCTCGGCGAGATCGGAATACCGGGCTTCGGGCACAGCCTCGTCGCGCAGTATGTGCAATAGCGGCAGAGGCAGTTCGGGGAGCTCGGAGCAGAGGACGGCCAGACGTACGGCCGGGGTGGGGGCGGTGTGGACGAACGCTTCGGCGAGCCGCGTCGGGTCGGTCTGTCGGGCTGGTGCTGATCTGTTGCGCGCCCGGGGCAGGCGGCCGGTCGCGGGGATGAGCACCGCGTCGCAGCCCCGTGGGTCGGCGCGCATGAGCGTGCTGGCCCACGCGCTCAGGGAGTTCGGGTTGCAGGACACGACGGGCAGCGCGGACCAGGGCCCGAGGGGGTCCTCGGCGTCCACATGGGGACGGAGTCTGGGAGGTAGCCGGAAGCGGAGGGCGCGGTTGGGCTCGCCGGCTCGGTCCGCGGTGACGCGTACGGGGGGCAGGTTCAGGGCGGAGCGGCGCCACAGCCGCGGCGGCAACGGATCGAGCAGGGCCACCGGAATCTGTGCACCCCAGTCGCGCAACAACACCCAGGGGACGGGGCCGTGCCAGCCACGGGCGGCGCAGTCGGAGACCAGCAGGACCAGCCGCCTGCCCCGGGTGCCGCTGCCGTGGTGGGGGACGCGCTCGCGGGGGACTTCGCAGCCGTGGTGGTCGCGTACGCGCGGCTCGTCCCCCTGCCACTCCAGGCGCCAGGTGTGGACGGCGCGGAAACCTCCCAAGGTGGTCAGGAGCCGGGTGATGGCCCGGATGGTCTCCTGCCACACGGTCATGGACAGTGCGGAGTCCACGATGACGACCGCCTCGAACCAAGGTTCGGGAGCGGGACGGAACAGCGGTACCAGGGGGCCGCCGCGCGCGTAGTGCTCGACGGTGGCGTCGATGTCCAGGAGGCTGCGTGCGCCCTGGCGCCATGGCCGGCGGAAGGGCTGGATGGCACGGCCGACGACGAGCGCATCCGGCAGCGGGTTGGCGCGTCCCAGCGACAACGGCGCACCACGTACCGTGTCACTCGCCCCGGGTCGCCGAACGGACAGCTCCCTGCTCCTCGCGCCGGTCGAGGTGCCGTCCCCAGCCGGCCCGGGCTCGCTGTGCTCGGACGGCGCCGTGGATTCGGGGCGGGGGACGGTCTCCTCGGCGGGTGTGGACCGGGGCGGGGCCGGGTCCTGGTCCGAGGTGCCCGAGGCGGCGAGCCACAGGGCGTCGGCGAGCGTGCGCGCGTCCACTTCGGAGGGCAGTGGCGCGCTGCCCAGGGCCCGGACGAGACGGGCGAGGGCGTCAGACACGCGAGAGCTCGCGTAGGAGCAGCTCTCGCAGCTCCTCGTACTGTTTGCCCTGCGGCGCCTGGTCACCGGTGAGCAGGGCCACGGCGTTCAGCAGCTGGTCGACGGCGAGGTGTTCGCCCGCCTCGACTCGCTCGGCGAACTCCTCGACGAGTTGCTGTGCGCCCTTAGGCACCTCGTGGAAGTGGGCCTCGACGATGCCGGTGAGGACGGCACCTGTGAGGGCGGGCATGGGGTAGCGGATGCAGCGGCGTAGGAAGGCCGGTGAGAAGTCGCGTTCACCGTTGCTGGTCAGCAGGATGAACGGGAACTGGGTGCACTGCACCCGCCCCCGCTCGATGAGGTGCTCCTCGTCACTGTCCCACTGGCGGACCTTGACCCTGGGCTTGCGATACCGCACGAGTTCGGGGATCTCGAACTCACCTCGCTCCAGGACCTCCAGTAGGTCGCTGGGCAAGTCGAGGTCGCTCTTGTCGATCTCGTCGACCAGCAGGGCACGCGGCTGGTCGGCCGGCAGTAACGCGGTGCCGAGGGGGCCGAGTTGCAGGAAGGGAGCGATGTCGTCGCGGCTGCGTCCGCGTCCGGCCCGGTCCGCCGGTCCGTGCGTCATGGCCGCGCGCAGGCTCTGCGCGTGGATGCGTCCCAGGGCGTCGTAACGGTAGACGGCGTCGGCCAGCGAGCTGCGGGAGGTGATGTGCCAGCGCAGGACCTGCCCGAGCTTCAGCTCGTGGGCCACCTGCTCGATCACAGTGGACTTGCCGGACCCGGCGGAACCAGTGACGAGGAGGGGGCGGCGCAGGTGCAGCGCCGCGTTCACCGCGTCGACGAGACCGGGCGGCGGCTGGTACTGGCGGTGCTGCGGCGTGCGCGGAAACGTGCGCCACGGCGGTGGGACGGCCAGCGGGGTGTCCCGCTGCTCGCCGTCACCGCGGTAGTAGGGCTTCCAGGTCACAACTCCTCCTCGGGGCTGGCCACGACACGCTGCTCGAAGGGACGGCAGAACTCCAGCCAGGCCTCGTCATGCCAGACCGCACGCACCTCGCCGAGACAGGCCTTGCAAACTCCGTGTCCCGCGGACCACCGCTTCCGGTAGGCCTCGGCGAAACCAGCAGGCAGGCTTTGCCAGTGACGTTCTACTTGGGCCTGCAGTCGTTCGTCACCGGGGCGCGCGTCCGGCCGTGGCCACAGGATGATCGGCGCGTACGGCAGGAGTTGCTCAAGGACGTCATGCAGGGCTTCGGGGTGGTGGTCGAGCCCGACCGCGGTGTCGTATCGGCCTGTCTCCAGGTCTTGCTCGAGTCGCTGCCGGTCCTTCAGGACGGACGCTCCGATCCAATCCACCGGCGCGCTGGTGCAGGCGGCCATGTCGCGCAGCGCCTTGCGGGCGGCATCGTTCATCTCAGCGCTCTCCTCCATCGGGTCCATGCGGCCGCTCCAGCGCACGACGACGGTGTGGTTGACGCCGAGCCGGCGAAGGCCGACCTTGTCCTCCTCGGGCTGCCAGGACGCCAGCAGGTGGGCAGGCGCGGCGACGTCCACGTTGACCAGCTGTTCCGGTGTGGGGAGCCGGCCGCGCGCCCACTTCAGGGCCGTCCCGATCGCCCGGCCCACCCCGCGCTGGTCCGCGGACTCGCAGCGGAAGCGCTCGTGGACGGGGAGCCTCTCGCCGCCGCCGACCAGCCAGGCGTCCACCTCGTCCGGCCAGTCGTTCAACGCGCCGGCCAGGCTGACGACCAGGCGGAGCTCCCCCTGCTCACGCCTGCGCGCCAGCTCGGCCAGGGCGTCGTTGAAGTCGGTCACCACACCCGTCTTCCACGCCCATTCCCGCAGCCGGGCGTCCACCTCGTTTTCCCCGGCCAGTAGGGCGAGGGCCGCCACGAAGCGCGCGGGGAGCTTCCACGGGGACTCGTCGAGCTTTGGCATGCGTAGGGCCGCGTACTCGACGATGTCGCGCAGCAGCTCGGCGCCCTCGGCCTCAGGAGGCAGACCGGACAACTGGCGTGCCGCGCGCAGCAGATCGCTGGTCAGCACCTCGGCGAACACGGTGTTGAGGAGGGTGACGATCTCGCAGCATCCCAGGAGTGTCGCCACCACCTCGGTGACCCGGTCGTGCCAGACCGGGTCGGCAGCGTCCGCCACCTCGCTCCGCCGGGCGAACGTGTGGAGCTCCTCGAGCGCGGAACGTGTGAGGCGTGCCGGGAGGCGGGTACCGGCTCGCCATAGGGCCACGGCTTCCTCCAGGTCCTGTCGTCCCGCTGGCCCCACGACGCCGCCTCCGGAGCCTGGCGCCGACCGCGCGTTGCGGGCGAGCCACAGGCCGTCGGCGGCGAAGGGGTCGTTGTCGTATTCGAACCGGCCGACGACCTGGCCCACGATGCGCTCGCGCAGCTCTTCGGTGAGTTTGGCGTCCGCGTACACCAGGGGACCGGCGCCGGTGACTCCTTGGCGCAACACGTCGACGACGGCGAAGGTCAGGCGCATGTCGCGGGCCGCCTGATCGGCTGCGGCTGCGGTGAGGACCGACAGCCTGGTACGGCCCGCCCGCACCCCGCCCGCGATGCCGCGCGCGTCCGGGGTGGCGCCAGCCGCGTGGCAGGTGTCCACCAGCGCGACGACGCCCTCGACCCCTGGCTCGTCGACGGCTTCGGTGAGCAACTGGCCGACGTGTACCGCGGACCCGATGCTGCCGGTCGTGGAGTCGGCGACCATGTAATACAGGTCGGCCTGCTGGGGGGCGGTGAAACCGTGCCCGAGCAACGCCACCACCAGCACCGCGTTGTCGTCCCGGGCCCGGCACACGGCTTCGCGTACGGCGTTGCGAACGTCCTCGGGTTTCAGAGCGGCGCTCACTAGCAAGGACGGATGGTCGCCGGTGCGGACGGCGCACGCCCCAAGGGCAGGGTCGGTGAGTACGGAGTGCAGGCTGCGGGCGGCTTCCTCCAGGCGGGACAGGACGCCCATCGCCGTGCACTGCGCGCCCACGACCAGGACGTGCCGGCGTTGCTCCTCGGTCACTTCTTCAGCGCTTCGACCAGGGGGCCGGCGACGGCCGGCTGCCGCAGGTACTTGGTGGCGCTGTGCACCCACAGACCGTCGGAATCCACCCGCTCGGTCACCGGCAGGACACCCGAGGTGTTGGGCAGCATCCAGTTCTGGATGCGCGGTCGGCCCACCACGATGTCGTCGCGGTCCCAGAAGTTCAGCCACCGTTCGACCCGGCCAGGGGTGCGGGGCGGTTGTGGCACTAGCCGTTGCAGTACGGCCGCCCCGGTGGCCAGCGGTGAGCCCAGGGTCATCAGTAGCGGAACCGGCCCGCGGTGGCCGTTCAGCGCCTCGAACGCCACGACGGTGCCGAGCGAGTGGCTCACCACGATCAGCGGGCGGTCGGGGTCCGTGCCGTGCAGCACCCGCTCGCGGATCCGTTGGTCCAGAGTGCGCCCGGCGCCGTCGGCCTCTTGCCTTCCGAGGTAGCGGCCGACCTGGGCCAGGTACCACAGCAGCGGCAGACCACTCGCCCACTGCGCGCTCCCGCGCAGCCCCGGAATCTGCAGCAGGGTCGTCAGCACCCTACCGAGGACGCGGATCGGCGCTCCCACGCCCTGGGCCTCGCCGTCGAAGCGGGGCAGCTGGGACCGGGCGTCCTTGACCACGGCCAACGCCCGCTTGTCGCCCCGCTCCACGGACTGTACGCCCAGCTCGTCGATCAGTGCCTCGACGAACTCCTCCAGGAACACCGCGTCTTCCTGGTCATCGAGTGCCAGGGCCTGGTCCCCCTGCGCCTCCGCGTCGGTGAACAGATCGCTGTAGTCGGCGAACCGGACCTCCGCCAGCCAGCCCTGGGTCAGCCCGGAGACCGCGTCGGAGTGCCCCGCCTTGCGGGCGCCTGCGGCCAAGGCCTCCAGCCACTCACGGCGTTCCCGCTCCGGATCACGAATCCCTCCGATCCCGTGCAAGAACACAAGTTGAGTAGTGTTTGAACCGCCCACCCTCGCCCCCCGTACCACCTGTGCTGAAACGCTCGACTGACACTAAGCCACAACTCCGCGCCTCACCAGGCGAATCGGGCAACACCGGAGGAGGACCCCGCCATGGGGCCGGCCACATGCGGCGGTGATCCACTCACCGTCGCATGTGGTCCGGACCGGTCGGCATCAACGGCACGATCCGGTCCCACATCGCATCACTGAGAGCCGGTAACGGCACCGTGCGAACAGGGCCTTGGCGGTAGGCGAACGGCTCGGAGGCCGTCTACCGCTGGGCGATCGCCCAGCGGCAGAACAAGGAGAGGATGCCGTGCAGGCGCAGCCCGGCGGAGGCCAGGTTGTAGCCCGACCTCAACATCCTTGACCACCTGTGGCGGCAGACGGAGCCGACACCGACAGCGGGTAGCTGGTGAGGGTCACGCCGTGCTTGTTGTACAGCTCCAGGCAGGTCTCGTAGTCGGCTGGCCGCCAGCCCTGCACAGTCGGGATGATGTCGAAGTCGGGGTCCTCGGCCATCAGGTCGACGAAGTTGCCCATGGGCGGTCGATGTGCTCGCGCACGGAAGCGAGATTTGCTCGGATCGACGTCCGAGAGACCGTTCAGGAGTGGCGATGGCCGGTTCCGCGAAGCCATCGGCTCCGCGGTGGAGGGGTGGCTGGCCTCTCCATACCGGCCATCGTGCGGCGTCTGGCCCGCCGGGAGTTCGTCGATCCCTTAAACCAGAGGCCGCGGTCTTACGGTATCCCGCGTGTGACGCGGTTCGGTGTTGCAGTCAGGACGTCGAGGACCGGCGGGCGGCCAGCTCCTCGAGGCGGGAGCGCTTCCAGCGCTGCTGGCGCGGTCGGCCGGCACTGCCGCGGCGGTATTCGAACCCGTCGGGCTGCTCGAGATCGGGCAGGAGCCCGTGCCCGAGCGCGCTGATGAAGCTGTCGGCGTTGCCGTATCCGAGGATCTGAGCCGCTTCGGCGGCACCGACCAGGTCCTCGTTCGCGTCCTGGTCGGCGGCCGGCAGCACACCGCGCTTGCGGGCGGCGGCGGCGACGGTGGCCCGGCGCCACTTCTTGCGGGCTCCGCCGCGGCTGCCTTCCTCCCTCTCCAGGGTCTCCGGCTCGGGCAGTTCGGGGATGCGCCCCTGGTAGAGGGCGCTGGAGAACGAAGCGACGCTTCCGTAGCCGAACACGCTCGCGACCTCGGCCGTACCGAGCAACTCGTCGGGGTCCCCGTCGACCGACACCGGGGGCAGCGCAGTAGCCGGGGCGGAGCTGCGCCGGCCCTTGCCGGGCCGGTTGCTGGCCCAGGCGACGATCGTGCCGCGGCGCCACATCGGGCCGTCGACGTTCTCGTCGGGCTCGGGGAAGTACCCGGGCCGGTCGCGGAAGTAGGCGTCGATGGTGGAGGTGCGGGTGTAGCCGAGGAGCTTGGCCACCTCCCGCTTGGGCAGCAGCTCGTCCTGGTCGGCCTCGAGTACCGCGGCCGGCAGCGTGCGCTTCTTCGGTGCGCGCTTGGCGAAGAACGCCGCGACCTCGTCGTGGCGCCAGAACCGCTTGCGGCCCTCGGTGTGCGCGACCGCGGGGAAGCCGCTGTCCGGGTCGTTGCTCCACTCGCTGATCCGGGGCTTGCTCGTGCCGAACTCGGACACGATCTGCGCGGTGTCCACGAGCTGCTCGGCGGGAGACATTGAAACCCCTTTGGAAGGATCGGCAAGGCGGTGCCGGCGCCCAGTCGAGCGCGACAGGTTCGATAATGCCAAAGTTGGTGGGTTCGTGTCCAGCCCAGCGCGAGAGGCGGCTACAGAAGTTCCTCGCCAAGAAGGCAGACACCGAAGAGCGCGGCGCGCTCTTCCAACTCCGTGTAGGCCATGGCAGCCGGCGCGGCATCCCAGGTCGCGAACGCGAGCGCGGAGACTGCCTCGCCGCGTGTCATCCCCGGCTCCCACGGAGCGTCGGCAGCAGAGCACCGCTCGGCGAGCTCGGTGTCGGACAGGTTCGCGACCTCCCGGCGGATGCCGGACTGGACGTCGGCGGCGCCCTCGCACCAGGCGCGGTGGCCCGTGGCGAGAAGGTTCTCCAGCGCGTCCCGGTCACTCAGGTCCTGGGCGTTGGCGGCGAGGTCGAGAAGAAGGGCGGTGGGGTTGGTGTTCATGGTCTTCTCCTTCATTCACTGTAAGACGTGTGCCGGGCCGGGTCCGTCCGGACCCGGCCCGGCACACGCGGGAATTAGAGGTCATCTCATTTGGGGCTGCGAGTAGGCTGCCGGTGTGTTGATGACTGTGCGTCTGGTCCCGGACGGGTTGTGGGAGTTGTTCCAGCGGGTAGCGCCGGAGGCACCGGTACGTCCGCAGGGTGGTGGTCGGCGGCGGCATGGCGATCGTGAGGTTCTGGCCGCGATCATCTTCGTGGCGACGACAGGGTGCACGTGGTCGCAGGTCCCGCCGGTGTTCGGGCCCTCAGGGGCGACGGCGCATCGTCGGTTCGCGGAGTGGAGCCGGCTGCGGGTGTGGGCCAAGCTCTACCGCCTGGTGCTGGATGAACTCGGAGCGTGTGGCGAGTTGGACTGGTCGCGGTGCGGGATCGACTCGGTGAACATGCGGGCCCTGAAAGAGGGGACGTGACAGGCCCGAATCCTGTGGATCGAGGCAAGTACGGGTCGAAGATCCACTTGATCACCGAACGGTCCGGACTGCCGCTTTCGATCGGGATCTCCGGAGCGAATCTCCATGACAGTCAGGCGCTTGAGCCTCTCGTGCGCGGCGTACCTCCGATCCGCTCCCGCCGCGGGCCCCGCCGACGCCGACCCGCCAAGCTCCATGCGGACAAAGCCTACGACAGCCGCCACTTGCGGCAATGGCTCCGCGGCCGGAACATCACACCCCGCATCGCCCGCAAAGGCGTGGAAGACGGACAACGACTCGGACGACACCGGTGGACCATCGAACGCACCATGGCCTGGCTCGCCGGCTGCCGCAGACTCCACCGCCGCTACGAACGCAAAGCCATCCACTTCGTCGCCTTCGCCAGCATCGCCTGCACCCTGATCTGCTACCGCAGACTGTCTGCTCCGCTCACCTCTCGGCGTTAAGAATCATGAAGTTCTCGGGGTTCGGTACTGGGGCGAATCCGGCCTTCGCGTAAACCTTGTGCGCGTCGAGGGTCGCCAGGAGGATGCGCTTGAGCCGGTAGGGGGCAAGGTGGTCGCGAACCGCTGTCGCAAGCCAGGTCCCGAGTCCTTTACCGCGGTGGGCAGGGGCGACGTAGACGTCGCAGAGCCAAGCAAAGGTTGCACGGTCGGTGACCACACGAGCGTAGGCAGCCTGGTCGCCGCTGGCGTCGTAGATGGCGAAGTTCAGTGAGCCACGCACCGACTCTTCGACGGTCTCCCGCGCACGCCCCAGGGCCCAGAACGCGTCCGTCGATAGCCATCGGTGCACCAGTTCCACGTCGAGGCGATCCGGGTCCGTAGAGAGCTCGTACCCGTTGTTCCTACCGCTAGGGCGTGTATCGAAAGTGGATCTTGGTCGTGAGATGATCTTGGTTTGTGGCACGTGGAGACCTGGCAGACGAGCAATGGGGCGTGCTGGAGCCGCTGTTGCCGAAGGGCAAGAAGCCGGGTCGGCCGCCGCTGTGGACCCGGCGGCAGCTGATCGACGGCATACGGTTCCGGGTCCGTACCGGTATCCCATGGCGGGATGTGCCCGCCGAGTACGGGCCGTGGGGCCGGGCGTACGACCTGTTCCGCCGGTGGCAGCGGGACGGCACCTGGCAGCGCATCTTCACCCAGCTCCAGGCCCGGGCCGATACGCAGGACCTGATCACCTGGGACCTCAACATCGACTCCACCGTCTGCCGGGCCCACCAACACGCCGCCGGAGCGAGGAAAAGGGGGCGCTGCAGAAGGAGCCGCCTGGCGGCGTCGCCACCGAGCCCGACGATCACGGCCTCGGGCGCTCGCGCGGCGGCCTGGCCACCAAGCTGCACCTGGCTGTGGAGCAGGGACAGAAGCCCATGTCCATCGTGATCACCGCCGGGCAGCGCGGAGACTCCCCACAGTTCGAGGTCGTCCTGGGGCGCATCAGGGTGCCCCGACCGGGGCCGGGCAGACCGCGCACCCTTCCCGAGCGGGTGCGCGCTGATAAGGCGTACGCCTCCCGCAAGAATCGCGCCTACCTGCGCAGACGTGGCATCCGATGCACCATCCCGGACAAGGCCGACCAGGCCCGCAACCGTAAGAATCGCGGCTCGCGCGGTGGCCGTCCGCCGAAGTTCGACCCGGAGGACTACAAGGCTCGGCACGCGGTCGAGTGCGGTATCAATCGCCTCAAGAGGCACCGGGCCGTCGCCACGAGGTACGACAAACTCGCGGTCCGCTACGAGGCGACCGTCCTCATAGCGGCCATCAACGAGTGGCTGTGACCAGCACATTCGATACACGCCCTAGCGATCATGGAGCAGCAGCCTATCCGTGGCGCTTGGTTTTTCCAAGTGACTATCGCATCAAATGAGATGACCTCTTAGTTGTGATCGGTGCAGCCGTCGCACAGGGGCGCGTCCGCCGGGCCATCTCGGGTTCCTTGCGGGGGTCCTTCTTCAGCGTCTCCCGGACCTGCTCCTGCAGGGCGGTGAACTCCGGCCCATCGTCCGGGCAGACGACGCCGGGGTCGGGTGCCCCGCAGGTGTTGGCGTGGCGGATCAGGTCGGTGATGCGCCAGTCCGCGCGGAAGCTGTCGCCACGCACCTGCTCGACCTCGGCGTACAGGTCAGCCAGCCGCGGCCATCGGCCGACAGAGAGCAGCACGTCAGCGCGGGAGGCGAAGACACACAGCGAGCACGAGCAGCGGGAGGTTCCGGCCCAGTCGCCCGCGCCGGGCATCGAGTCGTACGTCCAGCAGTACGGCACGGGTGCGTCGGCGTGCCACTCCTTGACCGCGTCGGTTGGCCAGTCCTTGACGGGCAGCCACTCGTCGACGACCCGCGCACTGTTGGCCTGCACCGTACGGAAGGCAGGGTGCTGGCGCTGAGCAATACTCGTCTGCGCCGAGTGGTAGGTGTCGTGGTGACGCTCAGTTCTGATGCAGGGTCGCACCTGATCAGTTGCCGCTGGGAATCACCGCTGGCCCTCTGGCAGCGCGTGCCAGAACGTGGCGTGAGTCCGAAGCATGCCTGTCGTCGCATGTCGATGGGCCTCCAGTCGAGGTCTCGCGTCAGACTCAGGTGATCAAGCCCATAGAGCAACAAGACCCGGGAGACTCGCAATGTCCCATGGCGCACCGTCACATGGCTCCCACGAAACTCATAGAGCGCCGTACGTGGCAGTAGTCGGACCCGAGACTGCGACGCCATCGGAAGTTGAGACGGCTCAGCGGCTGGGAAGGCTACTGGCGGAGCAGCATTGCATCGTGATCTGCGGAGGGCTGGGGGGAGTCATGGAGGCGGTGTGCCGGGGTGCGCAGAGCGAGGGAGGCACCACAGTGGGGCTTCTCCCCGGAAGTTCGCGGGCACAGGGAAACGCCTTTCTTTCAGTAGCTCTGCCGACCGGCCTCGGCGAACTACGCAATGGCCTGGTCGTACGAAGTGCCGATGCCGTAATCGTCGTAGGCGGAAGCTGGGGAACACTGAGCGAAATGGCGCTGGCCGTACGGACGAACAAGCCCACCATTGTGATCAGCGGATGGGAAGTTAGAGCGCCTGATAAATCTAACAACCCAGAACTAAGGATGGCTACCTCAGTGGAGGACGCAGTAGACATGATGCTCTCGATGATTGCTCGCAAGGCCGTAACAGATGACGCTATATGACGACTCCTCCCCATGAGCCGGATCGCGCAGATCTTTGGCATGCCTACGATCGGGCACAGGCTCATTACGATTCAGACCTACAACTCTTCTCCAGTCGAATGAACCTCTTTTTGTTAGTGCAGAGCGCCCTCGTGGCTGTCGCCGCAGGCAGCAGTACTAGCCATATGGTGCTCAGCCAAAGCTCGTTGGCGATCTTCAGCTTAGTATTGTGCATCGGTTGGCTCTTGGTGGCGTTCAGCTCGTATCAATGGATCAAGATATTGCGCGCCCATATGTCGGAGAGTGCCAGGCAATTGGAGTCAGTTACGGGCGTGGTACTCTCTCCCGCAGTGTTTCAGCGCCCGGTCCGGCAATCTCTAGTAGGTAGCGCATCTTTCGCTAGTCGATTACTGGAGCGCACCTCTTGGTATGTGCGACCGACTCTGGTTACTTGTTGCCTTCCGTTGCTGTTCATGGTTGGCTGGATTTACATCGGCTGGATTGCGTGACTATCGTCTCCCCCTTGCCACCCTCGCCCTTAAATGAGACGCATAAAATTTGGCCAGAAAATCAATTGGCGCAGATCGATCGGAGTGCTGGCGGAGAGCAATACTCTTGGGTGCCGAATACCTCCACGTGTCGTCACGATCTGTGAGCCTTTTCCAAGCTGGTCGTCCAGCTGCGTGCCGCGTTGAACGAGGTGACTGATGCGGCCTTGGATGAGGGGATGGCCGCGGCGAAGGGGTCAGCCGGTGGTGTGCTCCCGCGGGCTCCCGCACAGGACGTATGCGGCTGCTCTCTCCAATGGCGCCGCGAGGGCCGCAGGGGCGGGGAACATCGTGCTGGCGAGGACGGCGGTCCGTCCGGTCCGTTCGTTCCAGTAGGCCATGACCTGGTAGCCGAGGATCTCGCCTCCGTGTCCCCAGTCGGCGCCGCACGGGTCCTGGACGCGTTCGATGCCCAGGCCGTACCGGGTGCCGTTCGGGTCGGCAGGGTCTTCCGCGACCGTCGTCTTCATCTCCTTCAGCATGTGCGGGCTCAGCAGTGCGCCGTGCATCAGGGCCCGGTAGAACCGGCTGAGATCGGCGGCGTTGGAGACCAGTGCACCCGCCGCCCAGGCGGCGGACGGATTGAACCCCGTCACGTCGTAGGGCGTGCCGTCCGGCGTCGGGACGAGGTCCGTCGAGATGTAGCCGTGGGCGTGGTAGCCGGATATCCGCCCTGTGCCGACGGGGAATGAGGTGGCCCGAAGTCCCAGGGGCCTGATGATCCGTGCCCGCAGTTCCCGGGCCAGCGGGTGATGGGTGACGGCTTCGACGAGCAGCCCGGCAACGATGTAGTTGGTGTTGGAGTACTGCCAGCCGGTGCCGGGCGGGAACGAGGCGGGGTGGGATTCGGCGATGGCGACGAGTTCCCGGGGGGTGAAGACCTGGTTGCGCGCCTCGCCCGCCGGCACGCTCGGGTCGTCGGTGTAGTCGAACAGTCCGCTGGTGTGGTTGAGGAGCTGGCGCACCGTGATGCGGTCGCCGTCGGCCAGCAGGCCGGGCAGCCGACGTCCCACCGGCTCGTCGAGGGCGAGACGTTTGGCCTGCGCGAGTTGGAGTACCACCGTGGCCACGAAGGTTTTGGTGAGGCTGCCGGCCCGGAAGCGGGCATCCGGGTGCAGCTTCGCGGCGGTGGTGGTGTCGGCGACACCCGCTGCGGCCTGGTGCACGCCACGCCAGTCGATTGTCCGGGCGATCGCTCCTGGGGCTCCGGCGGCGACCACGTCCGCCAGCATGCCTCGCAGCTCGGCGTCGGTTCCGTCGGCCCCTCGGGTGGTGCCCGGCTGTCCGGCCGTCCCCAGCGCGGGAATTGTGCCGAGCACCAGGCCGCAGGCGCATAGCAGGGCTACCGCGGCACCACGGTGAACTCCCCAACGGAGCAGCCGCTCGCGGCCCCGTTGCGCTGGGGGGCCAGCGGGGCGTCGGCGCAGGTTGGACATGTCGGCGCCCTTGAGGTGGAGGTAGATGCGGCGGTGGAGGTGGGGGCGGCGCGGTGGCATGGCGGCTCCAGGTGTGCGGTGCAAAAGGACCGGCGCGGACGCTGTATCGGCGTCTACGGCTGGGCGGGTAGTGCCGCGGGCTCACTCCTGGTCGGCGGCGCGAGAGCGTCGGCGCTGCTGCGGCAGGGCGCGCCAGAGCCGGCCGAAGAGCACCGTCCCGACGGCCAGGCCGAGGTAGTCGACCGGAGTGAACGCGCCGCCCAACGTGCTGGTGCTCTTGCCGTCGGCGAAGGTGAAGGTCATCCCGTCGAATACATAGGCCACCGCGGACCAGTGGAATGTACCGGTGGCGTGCGGGTCGGCCGCCAGGACGCCGGCCCGGTATCCGGCGGCGCCAGCGTCGTGGAGCCAGGTCAGAAAGACCACCGCCGCCAGCAGGAATACTGCCCCGGCGGACCATGCGGGTCGCGGCTGCGATTCGCCGTATTCGGCGGCCAGGTATTCGGCGGCGAGTCGGCGTACGCTGCCCAGCCGGCGCAGGGCCGTGGCGGTACCGACGTCCGCTGCGGCGTCGTGGAGATTGCCGCGGAGTTCGCGGCGCCTGGCCGTCCTGGAGCGCCATGGCAGGTCCTGGAGGTGATGGTCGAACGTCCACACAACCCGTTCGATGCGCAACTGGTCGGTCCACGGGAGGGAGTTGGTCATTTCTGGACTTCCTCGGAAGGAGGGGCGGGTTGGGTTGGCACGGGGGCAGTGAGCACCGGATTGACCACGGCTGCCAGCGACAGCCAGCCGGCGATGCCCTCCGTCAGGGCGGCGTAACCGGCCTGGGTGGGGCGGTAGTACTTGCGTGCGGGGCCGGACCGGGAGGAGACCAGCCGGGCGCTGACCCGCGCCTCGCGCTCCAGCCGGGCCAGCGCGGGGTAGACGGTGCCCTCGGCGATTCCGGCCAGGCCGACCTCGCGCAGGCGTTGCACCAGCTCGTAACCGTAGGACTCGCGCTCCGCGAGCAATCGCAGCAACAACAAGGACAGGACGCCCTTGAGCAGCTGCGGATCATGTGGCGTTGTCACACAGCCAGATTAAACCCAGTACTTGGCATCGTCTAGTAGTGGCAACGCAACCCGCTGCGAGGCCCCGAGGGATGCCCGTATCCAGACCGGCGCAGAACCGCGTTACGTCCGCCTCAGGAAACCGATCGTCGGGTCGTCACTCACCCGCCCCAACCTGGCAACCCGGCTCACACCCCGTCAGAAGTTTTGACAGCTCCGCCGGTTCTCTGTTCCGTTCCTACTGGGACTCCTGAGAGGACGGTATGTGACGTGATGTCGCATCTGTCATCACCGGAACGTGTGGAATAGCCGCATCTCCGCTGCTTGGGAGGCCCCGGAGTGCTGTGGTGTCATTCGTGAGCGACCGCCAGTCCTACAAGAGCGACTTATCCGACGAGCGTTGGGCTCTGATCGAGCCCGTGATCACCTCGTGGAAGGCTCGGCACACCTCCGTCAGTGGCCATCAGGGCAGTTACGACATGCGGGAGATCGTCAACGCCCTGCTCTACCAGTCTCGGACCGGCTGCCAGTGGGACTACCTGCCCCACGACCTGCCGCCCGCCGGTGCGGTGAAGTACTACTTCTACAAGTGGCGCGACGATGGCACCGACCAGACCATCCACGACCTGCTGCGCTGGCAGGTCCGCGAGAAGAAAGGCCGATTAGCCGACCCCAGCCTGGTGGTGCTCGATACCCAGAGCCTGCACGCCGCCGCCGGGGTCCCGGCCGACACCACGGGACGCGACGCGGCCAAGAAGGTGCCGGGCCGCAAGCGGGGACTGGCCGTCGACGTCCTGGGCCTGGTGATCGCCGTGGTGGTGCTGGCCGCCTCCGTCCACGAGAACGCCTTCGGCACCGCCCTGCTCGACAAGGTCGCAGCGAACGCCGGCACCGAGAAGAAGGCCCTGGTGGACCAGGGGTTCAAGAAGACCGTGGTGGACCACGGGCAGCAGGTGGGCATCGACGTCGAAGTCGTCGAGCGCAACCCGGCCGATACCGGATTCGTGCCCCAGGTCAAGCGGTGGATCGCGGAGCAGACGAACGGGATCTTGATGCTCCACCGCAGGCTGGTGCGCGACTACGAGCACCGGACCGCCTCGGCCGAGTCTCGGGTGTACTGGGCGATAAGCGACCGGATGTCGAGGATGCTGACCGACACCTCCACTCCCGCCTGGCGCGGAGCATGACCGACGGGGAACTGACCCTGGGGGCCGCTGCTGGTGCGACTGGACGGGCGGGAACGGGAGATCGCCGCGCAGGCCGAGACGGCCCGGGAGAAGATCGCGGAGCTGACAGCGCTGCTGGACGGGCTCGACACCGCCGTCGAGGAGATCCGGATCACCCGCAAGACGCTGCTGGAACTGCCCGACCCACCACCGCCCTCGCCGCCAGCCGCCAAGCTGCCGGACAATCCGGCCTACCAGCAGATCATGGCGGTATTCGCGGCGGCCGACGCCCCGTTGCGGGCGCGGGCGGTGTGTGAGGAGATGGACGTGGAGATCGCGCCCAGCAACATCAACAACACCCGGCTGAAGCTCAAGCGGCTCGCCGAGCGGGGAATCCTGGCCGAGACCGAACAAGGGCTGTTCACCCTGCCGCGGCCATAACCACCAGCGAGACGCCGGCGGCGAGAGCGCTATCCGAGCGCTCTCGCGAAATCGTTCGCGAGCTGCCTGATGAACACCTCGTAGTCGAGCCCGGGCGTGGGCGACACCGTGGGCGGAAGAACGCTCATGAAGTCGAAATGCCCGACGCCCTCGTACGTCTGGACGCTGATCTCGGTGGGTGCGGCCCTGAGGATGTCCACCGTGGGCGGCGGCGTCACCACGTCGGCCGCTCCGGCCAGCACGACAACGGGCACACGCAGGTCGTCGAGCGCACCCGGCGCTCGGAACCAACCCAGTGTCGGGGCCAAGATCACCACCTTAGTCACCCGTGGCTCGGTCGGCACCGCGATCGGCCGCCGGCTCCGTCCCCACGGCTGCGCACCAGCCAGGCACAGCGCCGCCCAGCCTCCAGCGGAATGGCCCGCAGCAACCACCGGAAGGTCAGGTCTGTCAACGTCGTTGAGCATTGCCGCCAGTCCAACGGCTCGCTGGCACATCTGCTCATCAGTGACAGTGCGCGCATCGAAGCGCTCATGCTCCGGAGCAGCAACGATGAAGCCCGCCGACATGGCGGCTTCGATGAGAGCGGAATATCGAGCCGGGTCGCCGCCAGCGCCGGGGCCGAAGAGGACAATCCCGCGCGGGTCGCCAGGAGGATTCATGATCACACCTCCATTGTCCGTCAGGCGGCGGCACGGACGTGGCAGCCGTACATGTTCCGGTGACGCGGAAAGCGACATCACGTCGCATACCGCCCTCTGAGTCTTCTCAGCCGGTATAGCGGTTCGATTCGATGTCGTGCAGGACGAGTTTGGCGAGCACGATTGTGGTGGCGCGACGCGGGCAGTAGCGCAGCTTGACCAAGATCTTCCAGGTCTTGAGAGTGGCGATCGCTTGTTCGCCGCGGGCACGGATCTCGCTGGCTCGGCTGCGTCTCACCGGCCCTGCCGGGCGCGGTGCACGACCTGACCGCGGCTCGAGCCCACGCATCATCGAGGCAACGTCAAGTGACGGGGCTGGTGTTTACTCGGGTCCCTTGGGTGCTTGAGAGGCTTTGAGTCGGCTGGCGACGTAGCTGGCGCGGTCTCCCCCGTTGAGCTTGTGCCAGTTGTGGGCCGTGCCGTCGGCGAGGCCGAGGAGATCGGCGAGCATCTTCCAGTGGACGGCGCCGACCATGGCCAGCCATGCCCCGTTGCGGGCCTTGCTGGTGCTGGGGATGCCGAGGCGGGTCAGTCGTCTCTGCAGGGTAGCGGAGGTCATGGGCTGGTCGGGGCGGAGGCCGGGGAAGAGGTAGGGCGTCTCGCGCGTCCTGAGCGGGGCGGCCAGTGGACGCCGTTCGTTGATCAGTCGTTGGAGCAATGCCGACAGTCGTGGCCGGAGCCAGAGTGGGTCTCGGCCGAGTTGAAGACCGAGGACGCCGGGCTCCTCTGGGTGGACCAGGAACTGGTCGGTCGTGAGGTTCACCAGTCGGTCGGTTCGCAGCCCGTATTGCAGGACGAGACAGCCGGCGACGCGGTCGGTGATGTGCTCGGACTCGTCGGTCTCCAAGCGGAGAGCGGTGAGGATCCGGTCGGCATCGCTCATGATCGACCGGTCGACGGTCCTGATCGCGGTGGCGATCGCGACGTTCTGGGGGATCAAGTGACAGGTGGCGGCCCAGAGCAAGAACGATCGGGCCTGGTTCTGGCGGCTCTTGTTGGCGATCAGCCATCGGTCGACGAGGGTCTGGGTGACGCTGTCGAGAGTGGTGCCGCGGCGGCGGATGCGGGTGAGCAACACGTGTGCCGTCTGCAGCTTGCGGCGGAGATGCTCGCGCTGGAACCGGTTGAGACCAGATCGCTCAAGGTGGTGGTGAGCGAGGGGCATGAGATGCCAGCGTGCGTATCGGGCAAGGACAGTCTTGTCGTGCGGGTCCGTCACCTCGTCGAGACACACCTTGATGTCCCGCTTGAACTGGGCAAGTTGCTCCTCGCGTGGCTCCAGCACTTCGGCGAGCACAAGCAGTCCGCGTAGGTGGTGGACGGACGCTGTTTGCCGCAGGGCGTCCAGGGCCTCGTGTGAGCATTCCAGGTCACCGCTGGCCATCGCCCGGATCAGCTGACCGCCGGGCCGTCGCAGGTAGAGGACCAGGGAGTACGGCTGCTCGTACTGCTCCAGGACTTCGGCCAGCGGGGCGAGCTGGGATGAGCGTTGGCCGTCCGGGCCGGCGAACGTCTCGTCGAGCTCCTGCAGAGCCCGACAACGAGGGCACTGACCGTGCAGAAGTCTCCCCATCGCACCGCAAGCCGGGCAGCGGTAGGCGAAGTTGAGCCCAGCGCACTCCGGGCAGAGCGGACCTGCTTCCTCCTGGCGGAAGACGGCCGCCATTCGGCCGCATCGGTGGCACTCTGCGTGGGTGAAGCGGACCTCGTCGACGCAGGGCAAGCAGACCGGACCTTCCGGCCAGCGACGCTCGGCCCTGGCGAGCGTCCCGCAGCGGCTGCAGGGGACACTCGAGGCCCCGTAGCACGAGACGCAACGTGGTGTGCCGTCCCAGCTCGGCATAGGCATGGACGGGCTCTGTCCACAGTCGCCGCAGGTGGGACCGGGGCGAGGGTGCTGCCAGCAGGCCGAGCACCACGGCCCGCGGGCGTCACGGGCGGTGACCACCTTCGTGATGCCGCAGCCGGAGCACGGTTCTGCGCAGTCGCGACGACGGCAGTTGTCGCACCAGGGCTGGCCCTCGGGGTCGCGGAAGGCGACCGGCATGCTCCGGCGACGGATGCGACATAGTTCGCGAGGCCGCATCTGCTGGGTGCAGGCTCGGCAGACCCCGGTGCTCAACACGCCGATCTTGCGGTGCTTGCCGCAACGTGGGCAGAGCACGATGGGCGCCCGACGGTTGTTGCACTTCTCGCAGAGCGGTCCGTCGTCTGCGATCCGGTCCACGGCCTTCATCTCGCCGCAGTTGACGCACTTGTGCCGGGGCCGATCACCGCGATGTTCCCGCTGGTAGCAGGCACTGCAGACCGGACCCCCGTCCTCCTCGCGGGCGGTGATCGTCCGGGTGATGCCGCAGCGCGAGCACGGCTCGGCGAGTGCCCGCTTGCGGCAGGTTTCGCACCAGGCACCCTCTTCGGTGTGAGCCGAGGCCACGACCATGCGACCACAGACCCAGCACGCCTCCTTGGGCAGCGTCTTGCGGTGGCAGGTGTAACACATCCGCCCCGTAGGGGTGTTCTTCGTGGCCTTCATGGCGCGGCCGCAGACGTGACACGGCCGCGGGATGCGGCGCTCGCGCTGCCAGCAGCGACAGCAGACGGGCTTCCCGTCCCGCCGTGATCCGACTCTCCCGCCCCGCCCGCAGACGCAGCACGGCTCAGCCAGATTCCTCGACCGGCAGAGCCGGCACCAGGCCCCTTTCTCATCCCGGAACGCCGCGGGCTCCTGACGTCCGCACTGCCAGCAGGTCTCCGTCTCCCGGAGCTTGGTCCAGCAGGTGTAGCACAGGCCCTTCGACTTCAGCGCGATCGAACGGTCCTTGCCGCAGCCGTTGCAGATGCCGCGTTCTTTCCGCCCCACCGTCAGCCCTCCGCATCGAAGAAGTCCGCCGACAACAGCGGCATATCGGGAACCACGGGCCGCGGGCCCTTCGGCGCCGGCTCCTCGACGGCCGGTTCCGGCTCGACCTCGACGACCAGGTCCTCGAAGGTGCACTGGAGGATCTTGCAGAGCGCGAGGATCAGCTCCACCGGCATCTTCGGCGGACGGTCGGTCTTCACCAGCCGGTAGATGCTGCTGCGGTCCAGCTCGAACCCGAACTTCCGCAGCTCAGGCCCCAGCTTGGTCGTGCTGTACCAGTTCTTGCGGATGGCCATCAGCTCTTGGAGCCGCCACTCGTAGCGAGGGTGGAGAGCCTCCAGCTCCGTCTTCCCTTGTGGGTTGTTGCCAGCGGGAACCGCGGTCATCACTTCTCCTTCGGGCGGCCGGCGCCGACGAGCTCGCCCGTTGCTTGATCGCTGAAGTCGTCATCCATCTCCGCTTCGGCGTCCGCTCGGGCGAACGCTGCCGCCAGTTGGGCTTCCTCGGCCGTGTCCAGGAACTCGCGGACCTTGAGGTTCTTGAAGTCGCTACTGAGCGCGGTGTAGATCGCGGTGGTCGCCGCGTGGGAGTGGCCGACCTGCTCGGTCACGAACTGGCCGTCATAGCCCGCTTCGATCAGCCGCGTCACATAGGTGTGCCGCAGGCAGTGCGGCCCCAGGCACTCCGGCAGCTCCGCGAGCTCGCGCGAGTGCTGGAACCGCTGGTTGAACGCCCGCTCGGAGATCATCTCCTCGCGCTCGGTCGGGAACATCACCCCGTCGTCCGTGCGGTCGAGGTAGAACTGCGGGCGGATGTGTTCCATGTAAAGCCGGACGGTCTGCACCGCCCAGGGCCAGACCGAGATCACCATCCGCCGCTTCGGCGGCTGCCCCGGGCCAGCCGGTTTACCCCAGCGGACGGCCAGGCCCGCGTAGTCGCCGAACTCCGGCAGCTTGGCCTGCCGCCGCCAGTCATGTGTCTCCAGCCGAGCGGCCTCCCGCCGCCGCAGACCCCAGCCATACGTCGTGGTGAACATCGCCAGGTCACGGGCCGCGGCCAGCGCACCCTTGTGTCGAGCCGCACGCAGCCGCTTGATCTCCGGGTCCATCTGCCCGAAGAACTTCTTGATCTCCGCCCGTGACAACGGCCGGTTGCCACTGGGCTGCCCCATGTACTCCTGAGCGTGGCGAACCGCGTTGAGGTCCCGCAGGGCGAAGCCGGCGAACATGCCGAACGTCTCCAAGCAGACCTGCGGCCACTCGTAGGCCGGATCGCACAAGTAGGCCAGATAGAGAGCCAGGTCGCCACGGTAGCCGCGCAGCGTGGAGGTGGTCACCTCCTTCGCCTGCATCGCCGACCAGCGGTCGAACATGGCGTGGTTCCAGACCGGTTCCCACGGATAGCCGCCGGAGAACGCTTGCACCTGCCGGGCGATGCGAGCACGGCTCTTGATCGTGTCCGGCGCCAGATGGCGAGCCCGCTGGTGATCCCCGAACCCCTGCAGCGTCTTCTCGAAGACCGCGGCCTGCGGCCGCAGCATCGAGACGCCCTCGACGACGTGAAGCCTGGCGACCCCGGGCACGGCGGTCGCGCCGCCCGAACTCCCCCGCGCCATTCATCACCCTCCGCGACCGGTGGCCATCTTCAACACCTACCGCGTGATGCATCCACTGCACCACCGGTGCACGGAGTACACCAGCCCCGCAAGTCGCGCAGGCCGGGCCCTGCAAGGCACCACTCCTTCGAGGGACCATTCGACGCGACCCGCAACGGGAGACGGTACTGTCCAGGTACTTCACGGCGAACCCGTTGATGCAGCGTGTGCAACATTGCCCAGAGCGCTTCTTACGGTCGGCTCCCTCGTCGCTGCGCAGGCCCATGACCTTCAGGATCCGCACCGGGCGGCCGAGCTCGCGCTTCAGGCGGCTGACCATCGGCGTCCAGGCGCTGGAGACCACGCTCTCCTTCGCGGCCTTGCGGCAGTACGGGCTGCCCATGCGGGGGAAACGCCCGTACGCCGCGATCTCGGTCAGCAGGCTGTGCGGCATCCGGGTGCCGTCCGGGCCCGGCATCGTGCGGGTGACCTCGACGTGCCGGTCGGCCGGTACCCCGAAGGCGGCACTCTGCAGCGCGGCGAGCTCGGACACCCCCGGGTAGCGGATGCCGTCGAAGACCACGGGCGGCCACTCCAGCGCCCCGAGGCTGGCGTGGTACGAGATGACCCGGTCGTCCACGCCGGCGGCCTGGGCGGCTTCCATGAACACGGCCATCATGACCGCGCTGTCCTTGCCGCCGGACAGCTGAGGTGCGAGGAGATCGTAAGAGGTCAAATCGGGTGTGCTGGGCGGGCGGTTAGCGGAACGCGAAGGCATGTCAGCTCCGATGAGTCGAGGAGTGGGCGGTGGGACTGGGTGCGCAGGACGGCATGCAGTCCGAGGCGGGCGGTTACGACGGGGTTTTCGCTCAGGTCGCTGTCGGCTCGGGATCGGGCTGCTTGGGGTAGGGCCGGGAGGCGGGGATGCCGAGCTCGATCTCCTCCCGCTCACGGCGGGTTCGGCCGAGCCGGAATACGAACCGATGCGCGCCGCGGTGCCGGATGTTGCGGGCTCCGACCGCGGCCAGGGCCTCGCGCAGCCAGAGAGCCGGGTCGCAGCCGGGCCGCGGCCGCGGAGCGCCGAGCGCGATGAGCTGGGCTGCGGCGTATTCACAGCCCTGCTCCTGGCGGCGGATCTTCTGCGCAGTCCGGTCGGAAGCGCGCAGGTTCGCAGAATCTGAGACTCGGAAGGGCTCGAACCGGACCGCGGGGCCGACGCTTCGCACCAAGGGACGCGTGGGTTGAGGACCAACTCGCGTTAGATTACGGACAGGTCAGCCCACGGGGGTCTGGGGCGATTGTCGGCACCTGTGGGTTTTTGCCCCCATGGCTGCCTAGCTGAAGTCAAGGGGGAACCGCGGCATGAAGTACAAGAACGAAGCTCAGATCAAGAAGGCACTCGGGATCGAGTCCTGGAGGAACCTCTCCAAAGACAAGATGATCAGGTTCGCGGCCATGATGCCCAACATGGACACTGAGGTGGCCCTCAAGATCGTTGAGCAGTTCCCCGCGTTCAAGGACTTCGCCAAGGATGCTGTGAGTGCCATCGAGCGGGCGCACGAGTCGACGCTCTCGGCCAACAATCAAAGCCAGGAGCATGTCCACCGGGCCTGCCAGGAGGTCAGGGACATCCTCAAGGGCGAACTCAACAAGGACAACCTGAGCTGGGAAGAGAAGAAGTTTCTGATCGTGCTGATCCAGGAAACTGCAAGGATGCAGTTCCAGAAGGACAGCGAGAACAAGCAGTTCCTGGACGGGGCGCTCAAGAAGGTGCTGATCGGCGCTGCTGGCGCACTTGCCCTAAGCGTGGCTTTTGTCGGCGGCAGAGTGATGGCCGAGGCCAAGGACGATCCCGAAGATTCCCTGGATAACTGACTGCGGTTCACTGACCGTCTGGCGCGGTGACTTCGCCTGCGCGGTGCTTTCTGGGCTCGGTCAGCGTGGCAGCTTCGCGGTGCGCTCGGGGTGGGCGGCGGCGATGTAGCGCATGGCGGTGGTGTCGCCGATGCCGAACAGCCGCATGAGGCGGAGGGGGTCGGCGGAGATCCGGGCCTCGTGCAGGATGCGGTCCTGTCGGAGTTGCGACAGGGAGAGCCTCAGGTCACGGAAGTGTCGTTTGATCATGGTGGCAGTGACGGGCGGGTGGTCGGGATCCATCGCGCTCTGCTGGCTGACCAGCAGGTATGGGTTGGTCGAGGCTGGCCAGCGGCGGTGCCGCTCGGAGAGCCATTCGGCGGCCAGCCGGTGGGTGAACTCTTCGAGGTAAACGGTGTGACGACGCAGACCGCGGCGGACGATGAGGCGGCCCTTGGAGAGGTTGAGGTCGGCGGTCAGCAGTTGGCGGACATCGTGGCCGGGCAGGGCATGGACGGCCACCAGGGCCAGGACGTTCGAACCGGCTGCGCTGGTCGCCCGGTCCAGCAGGCCGGCCAGGACGTCGGAGGGGATGGACGGCGGCAGGGTCTTGACTGAGCTGACGACCACGCCTCGGGTCGGGTTCTGAAAGACCAGCTGTTCTTGTCTCAGGGCCCGGAAGAGGCTGCGGAGGGAGACCGCGAGGTAGCGGGCAGCGTGGCCCTGACAGGCGTCGAGGGCTATCTTGACGTCGTCGTGGGAGATCTCTCGCAGGCTGGTGACGCCAGCGGTGATCCAGTTGTCCAGGACCGGCTGAAGGCCGCTGAAGTAGTGGCGGATGCTGTGGTAGCTGCGGGGTTCGTGCTCGCGGCGGCCCTGGCCTCGCAGGACGGTGACCCAAGCCCGTGCTTCCGTCGCGATCTGCTCCGGCAGCCGGGCTATAGGGCTGTTCGATCCACTCCAGGTCCCGGTCGCGGTGGAGGCCGGGATCTTCGATAAGCATGTCGCGGGCCTTGAGGAACTGGCAGACGCGTTTGGCCGCCAAGTTCGTGTCCTGGCGGGCGAGGTCGACCACGTCGGCCTCCAGGATCGGGGTGTCCGCGCCGAGCTAGGACAGCACGATGTGCAAGGTCCGCCCGTTCACCACCTTCTGGTTCATGTCCCACTGCTGGTCGCGCATCATGGCCGTGAACTCGTCGGCCAGGCGGCGGGCGGGCTCGGCCAGCTCCGGCAGGGACTCGACGCGCCGGTCGAGGTTCAGCAGCGGCGTCCAGTCTCTGCGCATCGTGAACAGAGCTTCCTGGCCCGGGGCGGCCAGGTGGGGAACGAGCGGGTTGCGGGCGGCTCGTCGCTCCTCGATCCGCCGGGCGCGTTCGATGTGATCGTTCGAGGGCTTGTAGCCGAGGTGTCCGTTGGGCAGCCACAGTAATCGAGAAAGGTATGAAGCGTGCCGGAAGTATGACGAAGCATGACAGCGCTTCCTTTGGGCAAGATGCGATTGCGCCATCAAGGGGGAGGCGATGGGGGATGTCGGGCTTCGAGGACGAGCAAGACCACTTGGTGGACCGCCGGATGGCTCTGGTCCGCGAGTGGGACAAACTGGTGAGTAAAGTACGGAAACTGCAAGGGTTCGAGGATTTCCTGGGCCCGCCCGCCCTGAAGACCCTGCTCCCCGCGGCGTCCGGTGGTCCCGTCATCGTCGTCAATGTCAGTCGCTGGCGCTGCGACGCACTGATCGTCTCCGACGATGGTGTCGCACAGCGGGCATTGCCTCACCTGACACTGGACCAGACAACGAAGCGGGCCACGGCTTACCTCGAGACGCTGCGCGAGGCGGAAGTCGCCGCACATGCACATCACAAGGCTCAGGAGGCCGTGGACGAGGACCCGGGCCCCACCGCCATCCGCGAACAACTCCGTGCCGCGCAGAGTCTCTTGGAAGCCGAGAGCCGTACGGACGACATGCTCCGCTCTCTCCAGGAGTGGCTATGGGACACAGTTGCCGCGCCGGTGCTCAACGCGTTGGAGCTGGACCGGATGCCGGGCCCGAACGATCCGTGGCCGCGTTTATGGTGGTGTCCGACCGGGCCCCTCACTCTGCTGCCGTTGCATGCCGCCGGATACCACGGCCCGGTCGACGCGACCCCCGGGGCTCCGGTGCCCCGAACGGTGATCGACCGCGTGGTCTCGTCGTACACCCCCACGCTCCGAGCCCTCCTGGAGGCACGGAAGGCGATTCCGTCGCCAACTGACAGCGGCGGTGGGGCGGACGGCGACCGGGCCGGAGAAGAGACGAACCGCGACCGCCTCCTCATCGTCGCCGTGGAGGACGCCCTGGGACAACCCGTCCTGCACAACGTGACCCGGGAGCGAGAGCTGCTCACCCGACTCTTCCCGCCCAGCCGGCGCACGCTGCTGGAAGGCCCGAGAGCCACGCGCGCACAGGTGAGCAAGAAACTGTCGCAGCACCGCTGGGTCCACTTCAGCTGCCACGGCGACCAGGATCTCAACGAACCGTCGCGTGGCGGTCTACTGCTCACTGACGGCATGCTCAGCGTCGCCGACATCGCGGCGCGCCAGTTCCGGGGCGACTTCGCCGGCCTGTCCGCCTGCAAGACCGCAGTCGGCGGCATCCACCTTCTCGACGAGGTGATCACTCTGGCCGCAGCGCTGCACTACACCGGGTACCGACATGTCGTGGCCGCTTTGTGGTCGGTGGACGACGAAACATCCGCGAACGTGTTCCGGGCCGTTTACGGCGACATCACGGCCGACGGAAGACTGCGACCGGACGGCGCGGCTACGGCCCTGCACCACGCCCTTCGCGCGCTGCGGGACGAGACCCCGGACGAGCCCCGCCTGTGGGCCCCCTTCACCCACACCGGACCGTAACGCCGACCCTTTCGAAGAAGAAGGATCACTCGTGGCAGAGACCCCCGCCGGGCCTGGCTCGGACGACGAGAACGGTCCGGGCAATCCACCGCGGTCCGACGACGGCGCCGCCTCGAGCGCGGATCACGACGAGACGCTGCTCTACCAGGTGGCGCCCACGGAGTTCCCCACAGGATCGACCGGCTTCGAGCCGCTGCCGACCAGGGGCGGCGTCATCCTGCGCGGCCCGTGTCCGCGGTGCCGGGACTTGATGGAGTTTCTCCATGTCACAAGGTCGGTCAAGGCCACCTTTTGGAGGCGGGAGCGGTCACGGCCCAGCGAAGAGGACGGGAGTCGTCCCCGCCGTGACCCGAGCGTGGTGCCGATGATCTGCACGTGCAATGGCGTTCACCCGGGGCGGCCCGAGGGCGAGTATGGCTGCGGGGCGTACTGGACCATCACGCGGCGACCCGCCGAGGGACGACCGTGATCATCGCTCCTGGGCCGCCTCCTGACCCCGCGGACCTGGCGATGGCCCGCTACCGACACGAAACCGTCCAGGGGGCGCTCCCCCGTGTGCGGGAGAAAGCCCTCGCTTGGCGCAACGGCGTCGGAGCGCTGCTGGCAGGGCTCATCGGTTTCGGGATCATCAAGGGCCGTTCCGACATCGGCGAACTCGCCTCGCCGTACGACGCGTTTGTCGGATGCGTGCTGCTCGCCGCCCTGATCGCGGGAACGGCTGCGGCCCTGCTGCTGTTGCGTGCCGCGCACGGCCGCCCGGTCGCCGTCGATCTGCGGGACCCGCGGGCGGTGCACGGCTCCGGCTCGCTGGCCGGAGCCGACCACGTTGAGACGCTCTTGGCGTTCCGGGCCCTCAACTGGGGCCTGGCGCTCGCACTGACGTGCACGGCCCTGCTCGTCACGGCCGTGGGGATGACGTGGTATGGGCCGGCCATGAAGAAGCCCGTCATCGAAGTCGTCACCCCGACCGGTGTCCGCTGCGGATCGGTGGTGCGGATGGAGGCGGGCAGGCTGACGCTGAAGACTGCGGTGGGAGAGGTCACCGTGGACCTGGAACGTGCTGAAGGCATGCGGGCCGTCGACTCCTGCACCCCGAGGAAGTGACGGATGCGGTGCCCCGTCCGGGCACCGGCCTCGGCTCTGCCGAAACCCAAGGTAGGAGAAGTGGCATGCGGAACCCACTGATCGACGCCTTGTGGGCGCGGATCCATACCTATGCGGAACAGGCGGACCCCTCCCTGGTGCTCGATCCGGCGGCCCTGGAGGAGGCGGACCAACTGCTGCGGCAGGCCGCCGCGTCCAACAGCCGACTTCCCTACGACGTCATGGAGGTGGTGGGCTGGCTGCGCTGGTGCCGGTACCTGGAGAGACAGGGCAGCCAGGTCGGTGAGGATCTGCAAGTGGCGATCCAGATGTTCGCCTCGCTCGTGGTCGCTGAGCCCGGCCGCGTACCCCAGGAACTGCACAAGGTGTTGATGAGAGGCGTCATCGAATCCATAAATCCCCTGGAATGGGTGCGACTGGCGGCCGACGTCATTCCCCGAGGGCAGGAGGTGGAGCCGGCCGCCCTGGACCATGCCATCACCCTGCTCCACCATGCGGTCGAAGCCCTGCCGGAGCATCCCGATCTCGGTTCCATCACGGGTAACCTCGGCGTCCTTCTGCATATCCGCTTCGAGCGTGTTGGCAACCGCGACGATCTCCACGCCGCGGTGCGAGCGCTGCAGAAAGCAGTCGCCGACTCCCCAGGACACGCCCAGCGGGGCAGGATGATGCACGACCTCGCCATAGCGCTAAAGCTGCGTTTCCACGAACTGGGTGATCCTGCCGACCTCGATGCCGCCATCCGGTCCTGCGAAGAGGCGGCTGCCGTGACCACAGACCCCTTCTGGGTGCTCTATCTCGCCGACCTGGGCGTCCTGCTCCGGCAACGCTTCGATGTCACCGAGTCGGCAGACGACCTCGATCGGGCTGTCGACATCTGCGGACAGGCGGTGGACGTCACACCGCTCGGACACCCGAACCGGGGAGCGATGCTGAACAACCTCTTTGTGGTCCGGCGGATCCGGTTAAACCGTGTCGGGCGGTCGGCAGACCTGGAGGGCGCGATCAACGCCGCCCGGGCGGCACTTGCGGCGATGACCGCCGAACCGGCGACCCGGTTCCCATTGCTCAGCGACCTCGGTGATCTGCTCCGGGTCCGTTTCGAGCGCTTCAGGGAGCCGGCCGACCTCGACGCGGCCGTCGAGTACGGTCGTAAGGCGATCGATGCCGCACCCCCCGGGGACCCGGGGCTGAAGGCGACGCTCAACAACCTCGGCATCGCGCTCCGGATCCGCTTCAGCTACTACGGGCGACCCGATGACCTCGACGAAGCGGTCGCGGTCAGCGAGCGGGCCGTTGCCGGGGCCGAAGATGCCGACCCCGACCAGGGCATAAGGTTTGCCAATCTCGCTACCGTCCTCGCGACCCGATTCGAGCACAGCACCGCACCGTCGGATCTGGAGGCAGCACTTCACGCTACGAGCGAGGCAGCCCGGTTGCTCCCGGACGGGAGCGTCCATCGTGCGGGCGTCCTGACCAATCTGTGCACCTTGTCGCTCAAGCAGGCCAAGCAATCCGGCGTGGCCGCAGACTTCGGCGAAGCAGTCAGAGCCGGGCAGGACTCGGTGGCCGCCACGCCCGGCGGCCACCCCAGCCTCGGTATCCGGCTGATGAACCTCGGCAGCGCGCATGCCGAGAGATTCCTCAAGTGGCGGAAGCTGGCCGATGCCTCGCAGGCGATCGCCCGATGGCGCGAGGCCGCCACGTCGCCGACCACCCAGACCTACGTACGGGTGCAGGCGGCGCACGCCTGGGCGCGAATGGCTCTGATAGTCGACCCCACGCTGACTTCGGCGGTGGAGGGTTTCGACACCGCGGTGCTTCTGCTGCCACAGCTGGCCTGGCGCGGAGTCCGCCGTCCAGGCCAGGAGCGGTTGCTGTCCGACCACGCGGGCCTCGCCAGCGAGGCCGCGTCCGCTGCCGTTGCGGCCAATCGGCACGGTGCGGCTGTCGAGTTGCTCGAATTGGGGCGCGGAGTGCTGTGGAGCCAGCTCCTCGACGGTCAGGCCGATCTGACGGCACTACGCGACAAGGCACCGGGCGACGCCGATCGTCTTGACGAGATACGCGCGGAGCTCGATGCCCTGATCACGTCCGAGCTTGTCCTCGACCCCCCAGACCAGTGAGCGCCGCAACGCTGACGGGTTCTGCAATTGGTAGACCGGGTCCCTGACCTGGTATTTCTGCAGGGAAGTGTGGTTGGAAACGAGGATGCCGGGAGTCGGGACTCGGCGGGGTTCGGCGGACGTCGTCAGACAGCCAAGGGAGGGGACGAGGGCGACGGCGATGCGGCTGAGCATGGGACTCCGGCGGTGCGATGGCGAGGTGATCTCATCGCTCCGCGTCGTACCGCCTGAGTGCGCCTGCTTATCCGCCCTGCGGTGCCATGCTTAGCCGCCCTGCCGACCGCGACCGCAACGACCGCTTGGCTCAGGACTTCAACTCATGCGGCTACTACTGACCTTTTCGGATTGGCTTCGGGGGATCTGGGGTGAGGGTCAGTCCGGTTTCGGTGAGGCAGCCGTTGATGAGCTCGGGGTGACGCTGGATGTGGGCAAGCCCTCGGCGGAGGGTGCGGGTGAG
>NZ_JBHVST010000088.1:0-47620 GCF_042885015.1 Streptomyces sp. NPDC058086
CCCCCGTACTCCCCCGTTGGGCCCCCGTTCGGTCGTCCCCCGGGTTCCCCCGTGCCTCACTCCCGCCGACGGAGTCGGCGGAAGGAGCGGCCAAGGGCGCGAGGACCGTTCCGCCGCCCCGTGTCGGCGGTGCCGGTGCCGCGCCCCTCTCCGTGCCTCCACTCTCTCTTTCGCGCAGGTCGGGCCCCATCCGCGCGCGTACTCATCTCACTCACTAGGTACGGATACTCAGCCGTACGCACTCATGCCCAGGACGGACCGTCGGCGACTGGTTACGATCGCGTCCGTGTCCGTACTCCCCCTGGTCTTCACCAGCGGCTGGGCCAGTGGCATCAACGCGTACGCGGTGGTGCTGCTCCTCGGCATCTTCGGAGCGACCGGCCTGAGCGACGACGTCCCCGAGTCCCTTCAGCGCCCTGAGATCCTGATCACAGCGGGCGTTCTCTTCCTGTGCGAGGCGGTCGCCGACAAGATCCCGTACGTGGACTCGGTGTGGGACTCGGTGCACACCGTGATCCGCCCAGCGGCGGGGGCGTGGGTCGGGGCCCTGCTCGCCGGGCAGAGCGGTTCGCTCTCCGATCTGGCGGCGGGTGCGATCGGCGGTTCGACGGCATTGGCGAGCCACACGGTCAAGGCCGGGACACGGATGGCGATCAACACCTCGCCGGAGCCGTTCAGCAACCTCATCATGAGCACCGCCGAGGATCTCGGGGTCGCCGGGATCCTTACCTTCGCGATGTTCCACCCCGAGGCCGCGGCGATCATCGCGGGCGTGCTGCTGCTCGCGGGGCTGCTGGCGCTCTACTTCCTGATCTCACGGATCCGCCGGTTCCTGCGCCGCAGGGCCCAGCGCCGGGAGGAGAGACGCCTGGCCGAGCGGGTGGGACAGCCACCCGACTGAGCACCGCGGGCCGGGTTGTCAGTGGCGGCCGATAAAGTCGCCGGCATGGGACGGATTGCGGTGATCGGCGCCGGGATGGGCGCGATGGCGGCCGCCGCCCGGCTGGCCGTCGCGGGCCACCGGGTGGTGGTGTACGAGCGCGCGGCGACGTACGGCGGTGCGGTGCGCCGCTTCGAGCGCGACGGCTTCATGTTCGACACAGGCCCGGGACTGCTCCCGCTGCCCGCGGTCTACCGCGATCTGTTCGTCAAGACGGGCAAGGAGCCGCTGGAGGCGTGCGTCGAGCTGGTCCAGGTGGACCCGTCCTCGCGCCATGTCTTCGCCGACGGCACGGAGGTCGGTCTGCCGAACGCCTCGCGCGCGGGCGCCGTCACCGCCCTCGACGAGGCCCTCGGGGCGGGCGCGGGCGCACGGTGGGGCGACTTCCTGGTGCGGGCGCGCGAGGCCTGGGACCGCACCCGCAGGCCGCTCCTGGAGGAGCCGCTGTGGCCGAACTGGTCGGTGCTCGCCGAGCGCGAGCCCTACCCCTCGGTGCCGCACAAGAAGCTGCTGCGCACCCGCCGCGCCACGACCCTCGCCGAGGTCGGCGCCTGGGAGTTGCGCGACCCGCGCCTCACGGCCCTGCTGGAGAGTCACGCCCTCGCCCACGGGCTCGATCCGCGCGTCACCCCGGCGAGCGCCGCCGTGCTGCCGTACATGGAGCACGCTTTCGGCACCTGGTACGTGCGCGGCGGCATACGGGAGTTGGCGCGCGCGGTGTACGAGCGGTGCGTGGCCCGCAGGGTGGAGTTCCGCTTCGGGTCGCCGGTCGCGCGGATCGTCGAGAAGGACGGCCGGGCGGCGGGTGTGGAGCTGGCCGGCGGCGAGGTCGCGGACGCCGACTTCGTGGTCGCCGGTGTCGCACCCGCAGCGCTCGACGCCCTGGTCCCCGGGACGGCGCTACGGGGCGGTGACGAGGTCGCGTCGCAGCGCGGGGCCCCGAGTCGGCTGACCGTGCTACTGGCGCTGCGCGGAGGGCGTCCCGAGGGGGTGGCACACCGCACGGTGGTGCACGCGGCGGACCGGGCCGAGGAGTTGGACCGGCTCTTCGGTGAGCGTCCGGGGGTCCCTTCCTCGCCCACCGTGACGGTGTCGCGCCCTGACGACCCCGCCCTCGCGCCGGACACGGGGCACGAGGCGGTCACGCTGAGCGTCACGGTGCCATCGGGCCTGTCGGTGTCCGAGGCGGACGTGGAGGGGGTGCTCGGTATCGCCGAGCGCGCGATACCGGGCCTGCGCGACCGTCTGCTGTGGCACGAGGTCCGCACTCCGGCCGACTTCGCCGAGGAGACGGGCGCGGACGGCGGCGCCGTCCCCGCCCCGGCGCTCGCCGCGGCGGACGGTCGGCTGCTGCACCCGTCGAACACCACCCGTGTGCCAGGGCTGTTCGTGGTCGGCGGCTGGGCCCACCCGGGCGGTGGCCTCCCGCACGCGGGCATGTCGGGCGCCCTGGTGTCCGGACTGATCGTGGAGGGACCGCAGTTCCGGGGCTCTCAGTGAGCGCACCGGCGCGCCGAAGGCCGCCCGGGGAGGGCGGCCCTCAGTACCGGTACTGCTCGTCGTACCCGGCGCCGTTGGCGTTGCCGTTGCCGTTGCCCTGGTACGGGTAGGGCTGCTCCGGCGGGAGTTCGCCGCCGTAGGGGTCGTCGGTGCTGCGCTGCTGCGGGACCCAGACACCACCGGCCGGGGTCTCGCCGCCGTAGCCGCCGGTGGCGTACTGGTCCTGGCCGTAGGCCTGCTGCTGCGTGTACTGCTGGTCGCCGCCGCCGTAGGTCGTGTCGTACGAGGCGCCGCTGTAGGTCTGCGCGCCGGTGTACGGGTCGGAGTAGGCGGCGTACTGCTGCTGGCCGTTGCCGTAGCCGTACTGCTGCTGCTGCTGCTGGTCGTACCCGGTCGAGTAGCCGTCGTACGCGTAGGCCTGCTGGTCCTGGGGCTGGGCCGCGGCGGCGTAGGACTGGTCGGTGGCGGCAGCGTAGGCGGTGTCGCTGTAGACGCCGTAGGAGCCGGTGTCCTCGGGCAGGGGCTGGGGCTCGTACACGGCGGTGGCCTCGGCGGCCGTCAGGTTGCCGGAGCCGGGCGGCATGAACCGGTCGGAGTGCGCGGGCGAGAACACGTCGTCCTCGCGGGTGAAGTCGTCCTCCTGGGAATACGCCGCGCCCCGGGCCGTTCCTTCGGCCCTGGCCTCGGCTCCCTCGGCCGTTTCGAGGTCGGAGACCTCCAGCGCCGGGTCCTGGTGGTCCTCACCGCGGCGTCGCTTGCTCTTGCCGAAGCCCTTGCCGGCGCCGCTGTCGGCGCCCTGCCGGTTGCCCACGGCCCAGCCCTCCGCGAAACCGCGGCGGAACGACAGGGTGACGTACGTCTGGCCGATCGCGAAGGCCGCCGCGCCGAGCCCGATGACGATCACGGAGGGGATCAGCACGCCGAAGACGACACCGAGGAAGCCCACGAACGCGAGCAGGCGCCAGCGCAACCGCGCCTTGTACTGCAGCAGGACCTCGCCGAGCAGCCACAGCGCGACGATGCCGAACGCGATATAGAGGACCGTCCAGCCCATGTACGCCCCTCTCCCAGTGGCCGCTACGCAGTGTGTCGTACGTGGGTGCGACCGGTCTAGGCCTGCTGCGGGTGGTGCAGGCCCAGATTCTCGTAGATTTCCAGCGTCGCCGTCGAGTTGTTGAGCGTGATGAAGTGAAGTCCGGGGACTCCCTCGTCCAGCAGTCTCGCGCAGAACTCCGTCGCGAACTCGATGCCAATGGAGCGTACAGCCGCCGGATCGTCTTTGGCTGTGAGGATCCGCTCTTTCAGGACGTCCGGGAACGAAGCGTTGCTGAGCTTCGGAAGTCGTTCCAGCATCTTCACACTCGTCACCGGCATGACCTCCGGGATGACCGGTGTCGTACAGCCGGCCGCCACCACCCGGTCACGCAGGCGCAGATACGACTCGGGCTGGAAGAACATCTGGGTGATCGCGTAGTCCGCGCCGGCCCGGCACTTGTCGACGAAGTGCGCGACGTCCACGTCCCAGTCCGCGGAGCGGGGGTGCATCTCGGGGAAGGCGGCGACGCCGACACAGAAGTCGCCGGACTCCTTGATGAGACGGACGAGTTCGGCGGCGTAGGTCAGGCCCCGGGGGTGCGGGACCCAGTCGCCCATCGGGTCGCCGGGCGGGTCGCCGCGGACCGCGAGCATGTTCCGGATGCCGGCGTCGGCGTACTGGCCGATGATGTTGCGCAGTTCGGCGATGGAGTGGTTGACCGCGGTGAGGTGGGCGACCGGGGTGAGCGTCGTGTCGGCGACGATCTGCTCGGTCTCCTTGACCGTGCCCGCGCGGGTGGAGCCACCGGCACCGTAGGTGACGGAGACGAAGTCGGGGGCGACGGCCTCGACGCGACGCAGCGCGTTCCACAGGTTCCGCTCGCCCTTGGGGGTTTTCGGCGCGGAGAACTCGAACGAGTACGTCGCCTTGCCGGTGGCGAGCATGTCACGCACGGTGCGCGCGCGATCAGTCCTGGTGGAAGCAGATCCGAGGGCCATACCCGCAGGTTAGTCAGGGGGCGGCGGTCTCCCAACCGAACCGATGCCAATTGTCCAATTTGTCGACTTCTTGTCCACCCCTCGGACACCTGTGGGACAACCGGTCCAACCGTTGGCCGGACCATCGACGCGCCCGCTGTGCCTGACGCGGCCGCCGCTTACGCCTGACGCAGCCGCTTGGCGAATTCTCCCGCCGCCGCGCCGGGATCCGCCGCCTCGGTGATCGCCCGTACGACGACGACGCGGCGGGCGCCCGCCTCCAGTACCTCGTCGAGGTTGCCGAGGTCGATGCCGCCGATGGCGAACCAGGGGCGGTCGGTGGCGAGGGAGGCCGTGTATCGGACCAGGCCCAGGCCCGGGGCGTGGCGGCCGGGCTTGGTGGGGGTGGGCCAGCAGGGGCCGGTGCAGAAGTAGTCCACGCCGTCCTGGACGGCGGCGGCCGCCGCCTCGGACTCGGCGTGCGTGGAGCGGCCCATCAGGACCTCGTCGCCGAGGATCGCGCGGGCGGCGGGGACCGGGAGATCGCCCTGGCCCAGGTGGAGTACGTCGGCGCCGATGGCATGGGCGACGTCCGCGCGGTCGTTGACCGCGAGGAGCTTGCCGTGGCGGGCGCAGGCGTCCGCGAAGACCTGGAGGTGCTCCAGCTCCTCGGCGGCCTCCATGCCCTTGTCACGCAGCTGCACGATGTCGACGCCGCCGGCCAGGACCGCGTCCAGGAACTCGGCGAGGTCGCCCTGGCGCTTGCGGGCGTCCGTGCAGAGGTAGACGCGGGCGTCGGCGAGGAGGGTGCGGGCGGCGTTCTCGGGCATGCGTGTATCCCCCGTGGTGCGGTGCGTACGGCTGTCGTACGCACCCTACGGATGTGATGCGGTGCGTACGGACCGCGGCGGCCGGGGTGGTCCGGGGCCGGCCGTGGTCCGTACGCCGGACGGTCGGTCGAATCAGACGGCGAGCGCCTGGGCGCGGCGCTTCACCTCCGTGCCGCGATTCTCGCTCAGCGCCTGCGCGGGGGTGCCGGGCAGGCTCGGGTCGGGGGTGAAGAGCCACTCGAGCATCTCTTCGTCGGAGAAGCCGTCGTCCCGCAGGAGCGTCAAGGTGCCGACCAGGCCCTTGACGACCTTCTGTTCGTTCCCGTCGATGAAGGCGGCGGGGACGTGCAGCGCGCGGTTCTCACCACGGCGTACGGCGATCAGCTGGCCCTCCTTGACCAGCTGCCGGACGCGGGTCACCTCGACGCCGAGCTGTTCGGCGATGTCGGGGAGGGTGAGCCAGGCGGGGACGAGAGCATCGATCTTTGCGTCAATCTCGGTCACGGGACAAGCCTGCCATCCCGGACTGACACTCGGTACCCGAGCGCCCCCCGGACCGCCGTCCGGGCGACGGAAACCGGGCGGTCATGCCGTGGCGTCCTTCAGAGGGCGGGACGGGTCGGCCAGGATGTCCGGGTTCATGGGCATGCCTGCCTCGATCAGGCGGCGGCCCTGGGCCAGGTCACGGGGCCGCCCCACGGCCAGGAGGGCGACGAGGCGGCTCTCGCGGAGCCAGCAGACCGTCCAGGCCGCGCCCGACGGGTCGCCCCGCCAGATGGTCGTATCGGCGGGGGTGTGATGGCCGACGTACTGGACGAAGCGGCCGAACTGCTCGGACCAGAAGTACGGGACCGGGTCGTACGCCACCGGGGCCTCGCCGATGATGTTCGCCGCGACCGTGCGCGGCGCCTGGAGGGCGTTGTCCCAGTGGTGGACGAGGAGGCGCTCCTCGTAGCGGCCCGACGGGAAGGAGGCGCAGTCGCCGACCGCGTAGACGTCCGGCACGGAGGTGCGCAGGTGGCTGTCGGCCACCACCTCCCGGTGGGCGCCGAGCTCGACGCCGGAGCCGGCCAGCCAGGCGGTGGCGGGGCGCGCGCCGATGCCGACGACCACGGCGCCCGCCGGCACCCGCGAGCCGTCGTCGAGGACCACCGCGCCGGGCTCGACGCGCTCCACGCGCGCGTGGGTGCGCAGCGAAGCGCCGCTGTCCGCGTACCAGGCGGTCATCGGCGCGGCCACCTCCGCGGGCAGCGCCCCGGCCAGCGGCCGGTCGGCGGCCTCGACGACCGTGACCGCGCACCCGGCCTCACGCGCCGCCGTCGCGAACTCCGCGCCGATCCAGCCCGCCCCCACGACCACGATGTCGTGCTGCTGGGCGAGCACGGGGCGCAGTCGCTCGGCGTCGTCCAGGGTCCGCAGCAGATGGACGCCGGGGACGCCCTGCGCGCCGGGCAGCTGGATCGGTTCCGCGCCGGTCGCGAGGACCAGGACGTCGTAGGGCACCGGTCCTGCCTCGGTGTCCAGCTCGTGGTCTGCGGGGCGCAGGCCCAGCGCCTCGCAGCCGAGTCGCAGTTCGATGCCCAGCGCCTCGAAGTCGATGTCGAAGGCGGAGCCCTCGGCCTTGCCGAGCAGCACCGCCTTGGACAGGGGTGGCCGGTCGTACGGCTGGTGCGGCTCGGCGCCGATCAGCGTCACATCCCCGGTGAAACCCTGTTCCCGCAGGGCGACCGCCGTCTGCACGCCGGCCATGCCCGCGCCCACGATGACGACCCGCCGTGCCGTACGCCCCTGCGTCCGCACCTGTGCCCGCGTCTGCTCGCTCACCTGATCACCATAGACAACTGACAATCTGTCAGTCAGGGGACGTGCGCAGTGACCTGTTCCACAACGGATCTCGCCGTCCTTCTCGTGGTCCGCGAACCGAGTGCGCGTACCGACCCGCGAACGGGCCCCGGACGGAGGCTCCCTTACTGAGACATACGGCAGCGGGCTAGGGTGGCGAACGTAAAGCACTCGCGGGAGCCCGGACGCACCGGGCTGAGAGGGAGGCTGGCGGCCTCCGACCGTACGAACCTGATCCGGGTCATGCCGGCGAAGGGAGGGGCTGGACGCCCATGTCGCCTACGCGTACACCTGCACGTTCATCGGATGCGCCGTCATCGGCCGCACGTACGTCGGATGTCCTCGTCATCGGGGGCGGGATCATCGGTCTCGTGACCGCCTGGCGGGCCGCGCAGCGTGGGTTCACCGTCGCGGTCGTGGACCCCGAGCCGGGCGGCGGGGCGGCACGGGTGGCCGCCGGAATGCTCGCCGCCGTCACCGAGCTGCACTACGGCGAGCAGACCCTGCTGGGCCTGAACCTCGCCTCCGCGCGCCGCTATCCCGACTTCGCCGCCGAACTCACCGAGGTGAGCGGCCAGGACCTCGGCTACCGCCGGTGCGGCACGCTGGCCGTCGCGCTGGACGCCGACGACCGCGCCCACCTGCGCGAACTGCATGCCTTGCAACACCGCTCGGGGCTCGAATCGGAGTGGCTCAGCGGCCGGGAGTGCCGCCGTCTGGAGCCGATGCTCGCGCCGGGCGTGCGCGGCGGGCTGCGGGTCGACGGAGACCACCAGATCGACCCGCGCCGGCTCGCGAAGGCCCTGGTCACGGCGTGCGAGCGGGCCGGAGTGAAGTTCCACCGGACGTGGGCGGAGCGCCTGACCGTCGTACGGGACCGGGCCGCCGGGGTCGTCACGACGGACGGTGAACAGCTGGCCGCGGGGCAGGTGGTGCTCGCCGCCGGGAGCCTCAGCGGGAAGCTCCCGGGCGTGCCCGCCGACGTACTGCCGCCCGTACGGCCCGTGAAGGGTCAGGTACTGCGGCTGACCGTGCCGAAGCGGTACGCGCCGTTCCTGAGCCGCACCGTGCGGGCCGTGGTGCGCGGCAGCCAGGTCTATCTGGTGCCGCGGGAGAACGGTGAGCTCGTCGTGGGCGCCACCAGCGAGGAGCTGGGCTGGGACACGACGGTGACCGCGGGCGGGGTCTACGAGCTGCTGCGCGACGCCCATGAGCTGGTGCCCGGAATCACCGAGCTGCCGCTCACCGAGACGCGCGCGGGCCTGCGGCCGGGGTCGCCCGACAACGCGCCACTGCTCGGCCCGACCGCGCTCGACGGGCTGCTGCTGGCCACGGGGCACTACCGCAACGGCGTCCTGCTCACGCCCGTCACCGGGGACGCCATGGCGCACGTCCTGACCACGGGCGAGCTTCCGGAAGAGGCCCGCCCCTTCGCCCCCGGGCGCTTCAGCACAGCACTCACGGAGCAGACCGTATGAACATCTTCGTCAACGGAGAGCGACGGCTCGTCGCCGCCGACACGGCCCTCGACAAGCTCGTCGCCACCCTCACCGTCGCGCCCTCCGGCGTCGCCGCCGCGCTCAACGAAACCGTTGTCCCGCGCACGCAGTGGTCGTCCACGGCCCTCTCCGAGGGAGACCGCGTCGAAGTCCTCACCGCAGTCCAAGGAGGCTGAACCATGGCCGACGACCCGTTTGTCCTCGGAGGTACGTCCTTCACGTCCCGGCTGATCATGGGTACGGGGGGTGCGCCCAGCCTCGACGTCCTGGAGCGGTCGCTCGTGGCGTCCGGCACGGAGCTGACGACGGTCGCGATGCGCCGGGTGAATCCCTCGGCGCACGGCTCGGTGCTGTCCGTGCTCGACAAGCTGGGCATCCGGGTGCTGCCGAACACGGCGGGGTGCTTCACCGCGGGCGAGGCCGTGCTGACCGCGCGGCTCGCGCGGGAGGCGCTCGGTACGGAGCTGATCAAGCTGGAGGTCATCGCCGACGAGCGGACCCTGCTGCCGGATCCGATCGAGTTGCTGGACGCCGCCGAGACGCTGGTCGACGACGGTTTCACCGTGCTGCCGTACACCAACGACGATCCTGTGCTCGCGCGGAAGCTGGAGGACGTGGGCTGCGCGGCGGTCATGCCGCTCGGGTCGCCCATCGGGTCCGGTCTCGGCATCCGCAACCCGCACAACTTCCAGCTGATCGTGGAGCACGCGCGTGTGCCGGTGATTCTGGACGCGGGGGCCGGTACGGCGTCGGACGCGGCGTTCGCGATGGAGCTGGGGTGTGCGGGCGTCATGCTGGCGTCGGCCGTGACCCGGGCGCAGGAGCCGGTGCTGATGGCCGAGGGCATGAAGCACGCGGTGGAAGCCGGGCGGCTTGCCTGGCGTGCGGGGCGGATTCCCCGGCGGCACTTCGCCTCCGCGTCGTCTCCTGCGGAGGGGCTGGCGCGGTTGGATCCTGAGCGTCCTGCTTTCTAGGCACCCGGCGCTGGTGTGTTTTTTCTCCCGCCCGCGCACCGCCCGTTTCCAGTCGGCTGGAAGGTGTGCGTCGCCTGTGGGGGTGGGGCGCCGTTGGCGGCTGGGGGGTGGAGGGGCAGGCTGCCTTACATTGCCTGTGCACGACGTGTGGACCGGATCGATCAGGCGTGCGAGAAGCGTCACAGGTCGGCTGCAGTCCCGCTCCGGAATTGGCCGGAAGGGTGGGGGTGACAGTGGCGGCTCGTAGACTCGCCTGCGTGGATACGACCCTTCAGGACCCGCTTGTCGGGCAAGTGCTCGACGGCCGCTACCGCGTCGACGCACGGATCGCGGTCGGCGGGATGGCCACGGTCTACCGGGCCCTGGACACCCGCCTCGACCGCGTGCTCGCGCTCAAGGTGATGCACCCGACGCTGGCCGCCGACGGCTCGTTCGTCGAGCGGTTCATCCGGGAGGCCAAGTCGGTGGCCCGGCTCGCGCACCCCAACGTGGTGCAGGTCTTCGACCAGGGCGCGGACGGGTCGTACGTCTATCTGGCCATGGAGTACGTCGCCGGCTGCACCCTGCGCGACGTGCTGCGCGAGCGCGGGGCGCTGCAACCGCGGGCCGCCCTGGACGTCCTGGAGCCGGTGCTCGCCGCGCTCGGCGCCGCGCACCGCGCCGGGTTCGTGCACCGCGACATGAAGCCGGAGAACGTCCTGATAGGGGACGACGGCCGGGTCAAGGTGGCCGACTTCGGCCTCGTCCGGGCCGTGGACACCGTCACGAACACGACAGGGGCCGTACTCGGCACCGTGTCCTACCTCGCCCCCGAACAGATCGAGCACGGCACCGCGGACACCCGCGTCGACGTCTACGCCTGCGGGGTCGTCCTCTACGAGATGCTCACCGGCGGCAAGCCGCACTCCGGGGACTCCCCCGCCCAGGTGCTCTACCAGCACCTGCACGCGGATGTGCCGCCGCCCTCGGCCGCCGTGCCCTCGATGCCCTACGCCCTCGACGAGCTGGTCGCGGTGGCGACCGCCCGCAATCCCGAGGTGCGCCCGCACGACGCGGTGGCACTGCTCGGCCAGGTCCTCCAGGCGCGGGCGGGCCTCACCGCCGAGCAGCTCGACGCCATACCCCCGCAGGCGCTCGCCGTGGGGCACGACAACGCGGGCGACCGTACGAGCGTGATCCCGCGCTCGCTCTCCGTGCCCCGCCTGCTGCCGGTGAACGAGGGTTACGAGGACGGCGGCGACGGCGGCGACCCGCTGAACCGGACCAGCCGGTTCGAGCAGACCAGCCCGTTCGAGTCCGGACCGCCCGCTCCCCCACGGCGCGGCTCACGGCCCCGGCGCGGAATGTTCGCGATCATCGCCGCGGTCGTGCTGGTGCTCGGGCTCGGCGCGGGAGTCTGGTACATCAATTCCGGCCAGTTCACCAAGGTCCCGCTGCTGCTGGCGAAGACCGAGGCGCAGGCCAAGGCGCGGATCGAGCAGGCCGGTCTCGACGTCGGGCAGGTCAAGCACGCGTACAGCGACACCGTGAAGCGCGGCACCGTCATCAGCAGCGACCCGGCGCCCGGCGCGCGCATCCGGGACAACGACTCCGTGACGCTGACCATCTCCAACGGCCCGGAGACGGTGAAGGTGCCCGACCTGACGGGACTCGCGCTGTTCAAGGCGCGGGAGGTCCTGAAGGGGGACGGGCTCGCCGCGGGCATGGTCACCCGGGAGTTCAACCAGGACGTTCCCAAGGGCTTCGTGATCAGTTCGGATCCGGGCGCGGGCACGGAGCGGCACGCCGGTTCGGCCATCGCCCTCACTGTGAGCAAGGGCAGCCCGGTGGAGGTCGCGGACGTCACGGGCGCGTCCGTCGCGGACGCCACCTCGGAGCTGGAGCAGGCGGGCCTGAAGGTGAAGATCGCCACCCAGCGGGTCAACTCGGAGTTCGACCAGGGCCAGATCGCCCAGCAGACGCCGCAGGCGGGCAGCCAGGTCGCCGGGGGCGACACCGTCACACTGACGGTCTCCAAGGGCCCCGAGATGGTCTCGGTCCCGGACGTGGTGGGCAACAGCGTGGACGACGCGAAGAAGACGCTGGAGGACGCCGGGTTCCAGGTCAACGAGGACCGCGGGCTGCTCGGGCTCTTCGGGGACCATGTCAAGAGCCAGTCGGTGGACGGCGGCAAGACCGCGCCCAAGGGGTCGACGATCACCATCGTGATCCGCTGAGGCCACGGCAATGCTGAGGCCACAGCAGTGCCGGGCCACGGCGGTGCTGTGGCCACGGCGGTGAGGTCCGCCGACGGGCCGCCCGGAAGCACGTGACACCCTGAAGGGCGTGACCAGCAAGCAGCTCCGCAACCCCGTCGGCGGCCATGTCCCCGTGGCCGGCGGCCTCAGCTCCGTCGGCCTGACCTACGCACGCGAGATGGGCGCGGAGACCGTCCAGGTCTTCGTCGCCAACCCGCGCGGCTGGGCGACACCCGTCGGCAGTCCTCGCCAGGACGAGGAGTTCCGGGCGGCCTGTGCCGCCGAGTCGATCCCCGCGTACGTCCATGCCCCGTATCTGATCAACTTCGGCTCGCACACCGAGGCGACGGTCGAGAAGTCGGTGGAGTCGCTGCGGCACTCGCTGCGGCGGGGCCGGGAGATCGGGGCACTCGGCGTGGTCGTGCACACGGGGAGCGCCACCGGGGGCCGGGAGCGGTCCGTCGCCCTGAAGCAGGTACGTGAGCATCTGCTGCCCCTGCTGGACGAGCTGACGCATGACGACGACCCGTATCTGCTCCTGGAGTCGACCGCGGGCCAGGGCGCCTCGCTCTGCTCGCGCACCTGGGACTTCGGGCCGTACTTCGAGGCGCTGGACGCCCATCCGAAGCTGGGCGTGTGCCTCGACACCTGCCACATCTACGCGGCGGGGCACGACCTGACCGGGCCGAGCGGCATGCACCAGACGCTCGACCTGCTGGTGGACACGGTCGGCGAGGGCCGGCTCAAGCTGATCCACGCCAACGACTCCAAGGACGTGGTCGGCGCCCACAAGGACCGCCACGAGAACATCGGCTCCGGTCACATCGGCGAGGACCCGTTCCGCGCGCTGATGACCCACCCCGCCACCGAGGGCGTACCCCTGATCATCGAGACGCCGGGCGGGAAGGAGGGGCACGCGGCGGACGTGGAGCGCCTGAAGAAACTCAGGGACGGCTGACGCCGCCCGAAAAGGCGCCCCGAGTCAGAGCTCCGGGCCGTCCCCGGGCTCCTCCTGGTAGGAGTAGCGCTGTTCGCGCCAGGGGTCGCCGATGTTGTGGTAGCCGCGCTCCTCCCAGAAGCCGCGGCGGTCGGCCGTCATGTACTCGACGCCGCGGACCCACTTGGGGCCCTTCCAGGCGTAGAGGTGCGGGACGACGAGGCGCAGCGGGAAGCCGTGCTCGGCGGTGAGGAGTTCACCGTCCTTGTGGGTGGCGAAGATCGAGCGGTCGGAGGCGAAGTCGTCGAGGCGCAGATTCGAGCTGAAGCCGTACTCCGCCCAGACCATGACATGGGTGACGGTGGGCGCGGGCGGGGCGATCTCCAGGATCGTGCGCGCCGGGATACCGCCCCATTCGGCGCCGATCATGCTGAACTTCGTGACGCAGTGCAGATCGGCCACGACCGAGGTGTACGGCAGGGCCGTGAACTCCTCGTGGGTCCAGCAGTGCTTCTCACCGTCGGCGGTGGCGCCGAAGACCCTGAACTCCCAGCGTTCGGAACGGAACTTGGGTACAGGGCCGTAGTGCGTGACCGGCCAGCCGCGCTGCAGTCGCTGCCCCGGCGGAAGCTCCGACTGTGCCGCTTCTCCCGTTCCACGTTCCACCGGCTGACCCATGACTCCATCCTGACAGACCCGGGACAGTGCACATGACCAGCCCAGTACGGAATCGGGCAACTCATACTAAGCGTGCACTTACTGGACGGCCCGGGACGCCGATGCGAGGATGCGGCGCAATCTGCCCAGTCCCCCGCTTGGAAGGAGCCTCTGCGATGCAGGGCGACCCCGAGGTCATCGAATTCCTCAACGAGCAGCTGACCGGCGAGCTGACGGCGATCAACCAGTACTTCCTGCACGCGAAGATGCAGGAGAACTTCGGCTGGACAAAGCTCGCGAAGTACACGCGCCACGAGTCCTTCGACGAGATGAAGCACGCGGAGGTGCTCACCGACCGGATCCTCTTCCTGGAGGGCCTGCCGAACTACCAGCGGCTCTTCCACGTCCGGGTGGGGCAGACCGTCACCGAGATGTTCCAGGCCGACCGGCAGGTGGAGGTCGAGGCGATCGACCGCCTCAAGCGCGGGATCGAGGTGATGCGCAACAAGGGCGACATCACGTCCGCGAACATCTTCGAGTCGATCCTCGAGGACGAGGAGCACCACATCGACTACCTGGACACCCAGCTGGAGCTGGTGGAGAAGCTCGGCGAGGCGCTCTACATCGCCCAGGTGATCGAGCAGCCCGACAGCTGACCCGCGTCTGCGGCGTGATCCGCCGGAGCGGCCCTAGGCTAGGCGGCCTCTTCCAGGCCCCGCGCCGGGGACAGCTCGGCCAGCACCGGCTTGCCCTGTTCGGCCAGCTCACGGCGGGGACAGGCGCCACGGCCGAGGATCGCCTGGATACTGCGGACACAGGAGCCGCAGTCCGTGCCCGCCTTGCTGGCGGAGGCTATCTGGCGGGGCGTGCAGGCGCCGTTCTCCGCGTGCTGCTTGACCTGCTGTTCGGTGACCCCGAAGCAACTGCATACGTACACGCGGTTCACCTCCCGGCGGGATTGATGTCTGGCGCCGTCCCGTTAATCGGTGAGGCTAACCTAACCTTACCCATCACTCAAGAGCCGCAAAAGTGGGAGGGGGCGCGGATCGTATGTGATCCGCGCCCCACTTCACTCAGGTGTAACAGGCGAACCCGTCACTGGTCCCTGTACATCTCCGCGACCAGGAAGGCCAGGTCGAGGGACTGGCTGCGGTTCAGACGCGGGTCGCAGGCCGTCTCGTAGCGCTGGTGGAGGTCGTCGACGAAGATCTCGTCGCCGCCGCCCACGCACTCGGTGACGTCGTCACCGGTGAGCTCGACGTGGATGCCGCCCGGGTGCGTGCCCAGACCCTTGTGGACCTCGAAGAAGCCCTTGACCTCGTCGAGCACGTCGTCGAAGCGGCGGGTCTTGTGACCGGAGGCCGCCTCGAAGGTGTTGCCGTGCATCGGGTCGGTCACCCAGGCCACCACCGCGCCCGACGCCGTGACCTTCTCGACCAGCTCGGGGAGCTTGTCGCGGACCTTGTCGGCGCCCATCCGCACGATGAAGGTCAGCCGGCCGGGCTCGCGGTCCGGGTCGAGACGGTCGATGTACTGGAGCGCCTCCTCGGCCGTCGTCGTCGGGCCGAGCTTGATGCCGATCGGGTTGCGGATCCGCGAGGCGAACTCGATGTGCGCGCCGTCCAGCTGCCGGGTGCGCTCACCAATCCACACCATGTGGCCCGAGACGTCGTACAGCTGGCCCGTACGCGAGTCGACCCTGGTCAGCGCCGCCTCGTAGTCGAGGAGCAGCGCCTCGTGGGAGGCGTAGAACTCGACGGTCTTGAACTCCTCCGGGTCGGTCCCGCAGGCCCGCATGAAGTTCATCGCGTTGTCGATCTCCCGCGCCAGCTGCTCGTAGCGCTGGCCGGACGGGGAGGACTTCACGAAGTCCTGGTTCCAGGCGTGCACCTGGCGCAGGTCGGCGTAGCCGCCGGTGGTGAAGGCGCGCACCAGGTTGAGCGTGGAGGCGGAGGCGTTGTACATCCGCTTCAGACGCTCGGGGTCCGGGATGCGGGCCTTCTCGTCGAAGTCGAAGCCGTTGACCGAGTCGCCCCGGTACGTCGGCAGGGTCACGCCGTCGCGGGTCTCGGTCCCCTTGGAGCGCGGCTTGGAGTACTGGCCGGCGATGCGGCCGACCTTCACGACGGGCACCGAGGCGGCGTACGTGAGCACGGCGCCCATCTGGAGCAGGGTCTTGAGCTTGTTGCGGATGTGGTCGGCCGACACCGCGTCGAAGGCCTCGGCGCAGTCGCCGCCCTGGAGAAGGAACGCCTCTCCCTTGGCGACGGACGCCATCCGGGCGCGCAGCTGGTCGCACTCGCCCGCGAAGACGAGCGGCGGATACGACTCGAGGTCCGCGATCACATCGCGCAGAGCCTCGGCATCGGGGTACTCGGGCTGCTGCGCCGCGGGCAGGTCTCGCCAGGTGTTGCCAGCGCTCGCGCTGGGCTTAGCGTTCACGGTCACCCTGACAACATTACGGGGTCGTGTCGGGCGTCCATCCCCATGCCCATCAATTGAGACGGACCGCGCTCGATCGGGACGCGATCCTGGCGGCCGCACGGCAGGTCCTCGCGGCCGCCCGGAGCGGGCGGGTGGCCAGGCCCTAGTCCACGTCGAGCCGGTCGCGGTCGATGGAGATCGTCACGCCGCCGTGCGTCTCGGTCGTGTCGCCCAGGTACTGGTGGATGCGCTGGTGGTCGGCCCACAGGTTCGCGGGGATCGTCGAGTCGGTGGTCGTCGACTTGCCGTTCCAGCGGGCGAAGTGGAGCACGTCGGGCAGGGTGACGCGGCTCTTGTTGGCGACCAGGTCGGTGACCAGGGACGAGGTGTTGCCGTAGACGCCGGAGCGGTAGCCCAGTGCGTGCAGGCGCTTGGTGTAGGCATTGAGGTACGACAGCACCCGGCTGGTGACGGTGGATCCGGGGGTGTAGTTCTCCAGGTCGTCGTAGATCACCGTGCCCTTGGGGAAGCCCAGCGTGGTGGCCTGCTCGACGGCGTCGTCGGCTGCCTCGGTGCCCTGCGGCACGGGGTCGGTGATCGCCTCGCAGCCGCCACCGCAGCTGCCCCCGTCGGAGGAGGGCTGGCGGCCGACGTACAGCGGGATGAACCGCCAGCCGTTGGCGTACTGCGTCCGCAGCCAGCCGGAGGTGAGTCTGCTCTGGGCGCAGGCACGGTTGACCCCGCCGATGTAGACGCCGACGGCCCCGTAGTCGGAGTCGTCCCGCCAGGCGTCCATCGCCGTCTGGCCCGGCGCGGTGCAGGCGTCGAAGCCCTCGCCGCGGAAGGACGTCGCGTCGGCGGGCAGCGGCGCCGCGGCGGGCGCGCCCGCGGTCACGTCGGTGCCCGCGGCGGCGTTCGGCAGACCGGCGTCGCGCAGGATGTCCTGGATCCTCGTGCGGTCCTTCGCGTACGCGGCGGTCACGGCGATCCGGTCGGCGGTGACCCGGAACGTGCGGGCCGTGCGGTTCTCGCTGGCGGTGCGGCCCTTGACGACGGACGGCTGGATCAGGAACGCCTCGGTACGTCCCTTCGCCCCCGCCGGACACTGCTGCTGGTCGCCGGGCGTGCCGAGGTACACGGCGTGCCGGTCGAAGCGGACACAGGTGTCAGGATGTTTCTCCAGGTCCACGACCGGCCAGGAGGCGGGGACGGTGAACTCGTGGCCGCGGTAGGTGACCTTGACGGTGTCGTCGGTCCCGGCGGCGCGTGCGGTGCCGAGCGGGCCCGCGGCGAGGGCCGCGGCGGCGGCGCACACGGTGAGCGTTCGGACCCCGCCACGGCGGGGCCGGGGTGAACGGGCTGCGTACATGGTTGTCTCCTCGGTCGGGCTTCCTGGGCCATGCCATCCATGGCCGGTGACCGAGCAGTAGGAACGCAGGGCGCGGACGGTTCACGCTGTTGCCCGCACCCTGACGTCGGGTAAGGTGCGGCGCATGTTCGCGCACTCGACCCAGAACTGGTGGTGGACCGCTCATCCGGCGGCCCACTGACTGCGCGTACGCAAGACTTCGCGAAGGCCGCCCGAGGGGCGGCCTTCGGTGTTTGCGGACACGGGCCGTTCCTCTCCGAGTTTTCGGGAATCCGAGAATCCGGGAATCCGAGAGAAGGAACAGGACCGATGAACCTGCTCGACCTGCTGGACGATCCCCGTCCGTTCGCCCTGCTGCGCCGCCGCACCCCCGGTCACGATCACGACACCGTCGAGTTGCTGCTCGGACCGGTCAGCACCTGCGACCGCCTCGCCGACCTCCCCGACGAGGGCCTCGCGCTCGTCCCCTTCCGCCAGATCAGGGAGCGCGGCTTCGACGTCCGCGACGACGGCACGCCGCTCTCGGTGCTGACCCCCGAGGAGACGCACGTCCTGCCGCTGGAGCGGGCGCTGGCGGAGCTGCCGACGCACGAGGTGCGTGTCACCGGCGGAGGCTTCGATGTCGCCGACGAGGAGTACGCGGGGATCGTCGGGCGCGTGCTGGAGGAGGAGATCGGGCGCGGCGAGGGCGCGAACTTCGTGATCCGGCGTACGTACGAGGGCACGATCCCGGGGTTCGGGAGGGCCGACGCGCTGGCCCTGTTCCGGCGGCTGCTTGTCGGTGAGCGGGGCGCGTACTGGACGTTCGTCGTGCACACCGGAAATGAGCAAGGGCCCGAAGGGCCTTCCTTGGAAGGGCGGGGGCGGGAGACGGGTGGGCGCACGCTTGTGGGCGCGAGCCCCGAGGTGCACGTGCGGATGTCGGGCGGGACCGTCGTGATGAACCCCATCAGCGGCACGTACCGCTATCCCGCCGAGGGGCCCTCCGCGGAGGACCTGCTCGGCTTTCTCGCCGACGGCAAGGAGATCGAGGAGCTCTCGATGGTCGTCGACGAGGAGCTCAAGATGATGTGCACGGTCGGTGACATGGGCGGCGTGGTGATCGGTCCGCGGCTCAAGGAGATGGCCCACCTCGCGCACACCGAGTACGAGCTGCGGGGCCGGTCCTCGCTGGATGTGCGCGAGGTCCTGAAGGAGACCATGTTCGCGGCGACCGTCACGGGGTCACCGGTACAGAACGCGTGCCGGGTGATCGAGCGGCACGAGGTCGGCGGGCGGGGCTACTACGCGGGGGCACTGGCCCTCATCGGCCGCGATGCGGGCGGTGCCCAGACCCTCGACTCGCCCATCCTCATCCGGACCGCCGACATCGACGCGGACGGGCGGCTGCGGGTGCCGGTCGGCGCCACCCTCGTCCGGGGATCGGATCCGGCGGGCGAGGTCGCCGAGACGCACGCGAAGGCCGCGGGGGTGCTGGCGGCGCTGGGGGTCGTGGAGGCCGGGGCCCGCGCGGTGGGCGTACGGCCGAGGCTGGCCGACGATCCGCGGGTGCGGGCGGCGCTGGACGGGCGGCGGGCCTCGCTCGCGCCGTTCTGGCTGCGGATGCAGGAGCAGGCGCGCGAGTTGCAGGGGCATGCGCTGGTCGTGGACGCCGAGGACACCTTCACGGCGATGCTCGCGCATGTGCTGCGGTCCTCGGGACTCGAGGTGACCGTGCGGCGCTACGACGAGCCGGGGCTGCGGGAGGCGGTGCGGGCGCACGAGGGGCCGCTGGTCCTGGGCCCCGGCCCGGGCGACCCCTTGGACACGGACGATCCGAAGATGCGGTTCCTGCGGGAACTCACCGCCGAGGTGATCGGGGGGCACGGGCACGGCGTGCTCGGTGTCTGCCTCGGGCACGAGCTGATCGCGGCGGAGCTGGGCCTGGAGATCGTACGCAAGGAGGTCCCGTACCAGGGCGCGCAGACGGGGATCGATCTCTTCGGGCGGGCCGAGACCGTCGGTTTCTACAACAGCTTCGTGGCGCACTGCGACGAGGAGACGGCGGCCGAGCTGTCGGCCCATGGCATCGAGGTCAGCCGCACCGGAGGCGGTGAGGTGCACGCGCTGCGCGGGCCCGGGTTCGCGGGCGTGCAGTTCCACCCGGAGTCGGTGCTGACGCTGAACGGGACGGCCGTCGTACGGGAGCTGGTCGGTCAGCTGCGAGGCACCGGCACGCTGTCGGAGCGGCGGCCCTCCGTGTAGTCGAGGACGCCGGCCGCACGGGTGTCGGGAGGCCCGTGCGGCCGGCGGGATCGCGGGGAGGGGAAATGTCAGCCGAAGAAGACCCCGACCTCCTCGTACAGCTCGGGGTCGACCGTCTTCAGCTTGGCCGTGGCCTCCGCGATCGGGACCCGGACGATGTCCGTGCCGCGCAGGGCGACCATCTTGCCGAAGTCGCCGTCACGGACGGCCTCGATGGCGTGCAGCCCGAAGCGCGTGGCCAGCCAGCGGTCGAAGGCACTGGGGGTGCCGCCGCGCTGGATGTGCCCGAGGACCGTGGTGCGGGCCTCCTTGCCGGTGCGCTTCTCGATCTCCTTGGCCAGCCACTCGCCGACCCCGGAGAGGCGTACATGGCCGAAGGAGTCGAGGGACTCGTCCTTCAGGACCATCTGACCGTCCTTGGGCATCGCGCCCTCGGCGATGACCACGATCGGCGCGTACGAGGCCTTGAACCGCGAGGTCACATAGGCGCACACCTGGTCGACGTCGAAGCGCTGCTCGGGGATGAGGATGACGTTGGCGCCGCCGGCCAGGCCCGAGTGGATGGCGATCCAGCCCGCGTGACGGCCCATCACCTCGCAGACGAGGACGCGCATGTGCGACTCGGCGGTGGTGTGCAGGCGGTCGATCGCCTCGGTGGCGATACCGACGGCGGTGTCGAAGCCGAAGGTGTAGTCGGTGGCGGACAGGTCGTTGTCGATGGTCTTCGGTACGCCGACGACGGGCACGCCGTACTCGTCGGTGAGGCGCGCGGCGACGCCGAGCGTGTCCTCGCCGCCGATCGCGATGAGCGCCTCGACCTCCAGCTTGGCGAGGTTCTCCTTGATGCGGCGGATACCGTTCTCCTGCTTGAGCGGGTTCGTCCGCGAGGAGCCGAGGATGGTGCCGCCGCGCGGCAGGATGCCGCGCACGGCGGGGATGTCCAGCCGGACGGTGTCGTTCTCGAGAGGTCCGCGCCAGCCGTCCCGGAAGCCGACGAAGTCGTACCCGTACTCCTGCACGCCCTTGCGGACGATGCCCCGGATGACGGCGTTGAGTCCGGGGCAGTCGCCGCCTCCGGTCAGTACTCCGACCCGCATGGAAAAGTCCCTTCGCCGCGGTTGCCTGATGGGACTCACGCTAATAGTGATCCAGGTCACTTCGGCATGGGGCGGAAGGGCAATTCCGGTGAATTGTGCGGGTGTTGATCACACGCCTTCACTCGATGGTGGGTCAATCAGGGTTTACGCCGGCCACTCGTGGGGGGTCTACGCCTCGTCGAGACCGCGCTCTATGGCATAGCGCACCAGCTCCACCCGGTTGTGGAGTTGGAGCTTGCCCAAGGTGTTCTGCACATGGTTCTGGACCGTGCGGTGGGAGATGACCAGGCGCTCGGCGATCTGCTTGTAGCTCAGGCCCTTGGCGACCAGGCGCAGCACCTCGGTCTCGCGGTCGGTGAGCTGCGGGGCCTTGGGCTCGTCGGCGCCCGCGGCGGGGGCGGGCTCGGAGGCCAGCCGGCGGTACTCGCCGAGGACCAGGCCCGCGAGGCCCGGCGTGAACACGGGGTCGCCGACGGCCGTGCGGCGCACCGCGTCGATCAGCTCCTCCGTGGACGCCGACTTCAGCAGATAACCGGTGGCGCCGGACTTCACCGCCTCCAGGACGTCCGCGTGCTCGCCGCTGGCCGACAGGACGAGGACGCGCAGCGCCGGGTTGGTGCCGACCAGTTCCTTGCAGACCTGGACGCCGGGCTTGGCGGGCAGGTTCAGGTCGAGCACCAGGACGTCGGGCGCGGCGGCCCGGGCACGGCGCACCGCCTGCTCGCCGTCGCCCGCGGTGGCCACCACGGCGAAACCGGACGCGTCCAGGTCGCGGGCGACCGCGTCGCGCCACATGGGGTGGTCGTCCACCACCATGACCTTGATCGGATCCTGCCCCGCCACGTCGGTGACCTCCGTCATCGATGCTCCGCCTTCCCCCGTGAAACCCTGGAAACCTTCGGTATCTTCAGCTCGACCTCCGTGCCCTGGCCCGGCACCGAGATCAGTTCGGCGGCGCCGCCGAGGTCGCGCAGCCGGCCCCGGATCGACAGGGCCACACCGAGCCGCCCCTCCCCCTCGGCCTGGGCGAGCCGCCCCTCCGGGATGCCCGGGCCGTCGTCGCGTACGGTCACGATCACCTCATCCGGCTCGTCCTCGACGAGGATCCAGGCGCGTGCGTCCTCGCCGACGTGCTTGCGGACATTGTCCAGGGCGGCACCGACGGCCGCGGCCAACTCCCGGGCGGCGGCCGGGGGGAGAGGAACCGGGGCCCCAGGCTCGGAGAAGGTCACGCGCGCGGTCGCGTACGGGGCGAGCAGTACGCGCAGGTCGACAGGGCCCCGGGAGTCCTGGTCGTCGTCCGGTTCCTCGACGGCCCGTACGACGGCGCCGAGGGAGGCGTCCTCGGACACCCGCGAGACGGGCACCAGGCCGCCCGAGACCAGGGTGCGCAGCGCGACCTCCTGCTCGCCGGCCATCCGGCCCAGCTCCGCGGCCTCGCCGCCGAGCGCGGAGGCCCGTCGCTGCACCATGGCGAGGACCTGCAGGACGCCGTCGTGGATGTCACGGGCGAGGCGCTCGCGCTCGCGGGTCGCGGCCTCGATCTCCAGGGCGCGGGCGAGGGTGAGCTCGGAGGCGCGGGCGACCTCGACGACGTATCCGATGGCGATGGAGGCGACCCAGACGAGGATCACGTTGTGGATCGTGTCGCGGGTGGGGGCGCCGCGCTCGACGAGGTTGACGACCGCGACGAGCGTCGAGGCGAACGCCGCCCAGCGCCAGCCGCCCTTGATGGCGAAGGCCAGGACGGAGCCCGCGGTCCATATCGACGGGAGTGTGGGGCCGCCGGTCACCACACGGTGGTGGGTGTCCGCGACGGGCGTGAGCATGATGCCGGTGAGCGCGATGGTCAGGTCGACGGCGAGGAAGCGCTTGGTGCAGCTCGCCGCGTTCGCGACCCTGGGCAGGGTGGCGAGCGTCCAGACGGACAGGACGGCGAAGTACCCGATGGCCACCCAGGGGTGGGCGAACTTGCGGAACGCGGTGGCGAAGAGCCCGATCGCGTACAGCATTGTCAGCACGCGGTAGGCGGTGAGCGCACGCCACAGCGGCTGCTCGACCGACATCCTCATGACTCTCTCGCGCTTGGCCATGTCCCCCCACCCCCCGCCCCCCGACGCAAGCGTCTAGGAGCCGGCCCGTCCCTCTTCGGTTTCGGCTTCGGCCGCCTTCGCGGCCTCCTTCTGCGCCTGTTCTGCTTCCTTGAGCGCCTGCTTCTCGGCCTTCGCCACCTCCGCGATCTGCCGCTTGGCGGCCGTCGCGTAGATGTCGACGTACTCCTGGCCGGAGAGCTTCATGATCTCGTACATGACCTCGTCGGTCACCGCGCGCAGGACGAAGCGGTCGTGCTCCATGCCGTTGTAGCGGCTGAAGTCGAGCGGCTTGCCGATGCGGATGCCCGGACGCATCAGCTTGGGCATCACCTTGCCCGGCGGCTGGATCTTCTCGGTGTCGATCATGGCGACCGGGATGACCGGGGCACCGGTGGCGAGCGCCACGCGCGCGAGGCCGCCCGGCTTGCCGCGGTACAGCCGCCCGTCGGGCGAACGCGTGCCCTCCGGGTAGATACCGAACAGCTCACCGCGCTCGATGACGTCGATGCCGCTCTTGATGGCCGCCTCGCCCGCGCCGCGCGCGCCGGAGCGGTCCACCGGGAGCTGGCCGACGCCCTTGAAGAAGGCGGCGGTCATCCGGCCCTTGACGCCGGGCGTCGTGAAGTACTCGGCCTTCGCGATGAAGGTCACCTTGCGGTCGAGGACCGCGGGCAGGAAGAACGAGTCCGAGAACGACAGATGATTGCTTGCCAGGATGGCGGGGCCCTCGGCGGGAATGTTCTCGAGGCCTTCCACCCAGGGCCTGAAGGCAAGCTTCAGCGGCCCTCCGATGGAAAACTTCATGGCGCCGTAGATCAACCGAATGCCTCCTGTGTAGTCGATGAGACCTTATCCCGGAGCACTGTCAAAGGCCCCGACGACCCTGGTCGGTGTCAGTGCGGTCGCGTACGGTGAAGTACGCCTCGCATCCCGCACGTCTGATGAACACCCGCCCGTCTGATGAACAGGAGACCGAAAGTGCCGGTCCTTCCTGGAGCCGAGCCGTTCCGCCACGAGGGCGGAGAGGTCGGTGTCCTCCTCTGCCACGGCTTCACCGGTTCCCCGCAGTCGCTGCGCCCCTGGGCGGAGTTTCTCGCCGAGCGCGGCCTGACCGTCGCGCTGCCCCTGCTGCCGGGGCACGGCACGCGCTGGGAGGACATGCAGCTCACGGGCTGGCAGGACTGGTACGCGGAGGTGGACCGCGAGTTGCGCGCCCTGCGGGAGCGCTGCGCCAGGGTGTTCGTCTTCGGCCTGTCCATGGGCGCCGCGCTGACCCTGCGGCTCGCCGCGAAGCACGGGGACGAGGTGAGCGGCATCGTCGTCGTCAACCCGGCGAACAAGGTGCACGGGGCGGCCGCCCACGCCCTTCCGGTGCTCCGCCACCTCGTCCGGACGGTGAGCGGCATCACCAGCGACATCGCCAAGGAGGGCGTCGAGGAGGTGGGCTACGACCGGGTGCCCCTGCACGCAGCCCACTCCATGCGGAACTTCTACCGGATGGTCGACGGTGAACTGCCCCAGGTCACCCAACCGATGCTGCTGCTGCACAGCCCCCAGGACCATGTGGTGCCGCCCGTCGACTCGGCCCGGATCCTGAGCCGGGTGTCGTCCACCGATGTGACGGAGATCCTGCTGGAACAGAGCTACCACGTGGCGACGTTGGACCATGACGCGGACCGGATCTTCGAGGAGAGCTACGCGTTCATCGCCCGGCTCGCGCCCGGTGTCGGCAAGCGGTCCGACACGGGTCAGGTGGGTCAGCAGGAAGGGACGGCCACTGGTGGCTGAGCACGACGCGGAGCGCGGCGAGCCCGACGAGAAGGGCGTACCCGTCGGCGAGCCTCACGGTGACGAGCAGGGTGTGCCGTTCGACGAGGACGCCGCGTGGCAGGCGATCGTCGCCGGGTACGGCGAGGAGCCGCCGGACCCGCCTGGCGCGAAACCGTTCAAGTCGATCGAGGACCTGGCGCTCCTCGACCCGGTGACGAACGACGCCCCGGGCGGCGGGGACGCACCCGAGAGGCCCGAGAAGGGCAAGAAGAACGAGACCGGCGGGACCGTCGGGACGAGCGAGAAGGACGGGGCCGGCGACGAGGCCGGGGAGCCGCCCGCTGCGGCGAAGCCCCTCGGCGGCTCCGTCTCCTTCGCGCCCGGCGTCGGCGGTCCGCGCGACTACCAGGCGCCCGAGCCCTCCGAGGACGACTTCGACGGGGACGACGAGGGCCACTTCGTCCCCCCGGAGCCGCCCCCGCTGCCCAGCGCCGACACCACGGCCAAGTTCGCCTGGCTCGCCGTCGTCGGCGGCCCGATCGTGCTGCTGCTGGCCATCCTGCTCGGCTGGGACATGACGTGGTGGCTCGCCACGGTCGGCATCGGCGGCTTCCTGGGCGGCTTCGCCACCCTCGTGGCGCGCATGAAGTCCGACGACGAGGACGAGGACGATCCCGGGCGGGGCGCGGTGGTCTGACGCGGCCTAGGGCCTGTCCGGCGGATCATGCCGCAGACGCGGGGCTTGGTACGCCCATCTGCGGCGTTGTCGTCGGTTGCCGACGCTCCGCGTCGACGCCCTCCTCCGCCTTGCAGCTGGACGCACCAAGCCCCGCTCGCCAGCGTCGATGAGGTGCCGCCCGTTTCCTGCGACCTGATCCGCCGGACAGGCCCTACGCGGCGGGCACTCTGAGGGCGGCCAGCACGGGCAGATGGTCCGTGGCCGCCCTCAGGTCTGTCTCCGTGACCCCGGGGTGGCCGTACGGGACCCCGCAGCCGAGGACCTCGATGCCGCGGGTGGCGAAGATCGCGTCGATGCGCTGGTGGGGGGCGGTGGGCGTCGAGGTGTACTCCGTGCCCCAGGGCGCGGTGGCCCGGCAGTCCTGGAGGCCGGCGGCGAGGCGGGTGAAGGCGGGGCCGTCGGGGCGTTCATTCAGGTCGCCGCCGGCGAGGGCGTGCGGGGTGCCGAGGGCGGCGAGGCGGTCGAGGAGCAGACCGCTCTGCGTGTAGCGCTCGTCCTTCTGGAGCGAGAGGTGGCAGCTCACCACGCCGAGCCGGGCGGCACCGAAGCGGACGACGGCGGTGGCGAGGCCGCGGCGGTGCAGGCCGGGGGTGAGGGGCAGCAGGACGTCCTCGGTGCGTTCGACGGTGGCCCGCATCGAGCACAGGAGCGCGGGTCCCGCGGCGGTCGCGCCGCCGGACAGGATCGTCTGGCCGGACGCGGCCGCGAGCCGGGCCAGCTTCTTGCGCCAGCGGAAGAAGCGGGGGGCTTCCTGGACGAGGACCAGGTCGGGGGCGCAGGCGTGGATGACGCGGGCGAGGGCGGTGGTGTCGTCGCGCATCGAACGGATGTTGTAGCTGAGGACGCGGATGACGGCGGAGCCGTCGGGTTCGGTGTGGGAGCGGGGCAGCGGGGTCGTCGCCATGTGGATCAACATACGTGGATGCGCTGCTCGGCGGCGCCGGAACGCTGCGGGTGGTTTGTCGGCTGCGGGCCGGTGGGGGCTGGTCGCGCCCACGCGGCGGAGCCGCAAGATGTCACAGCCCCGCGCCCCCGAGGGGCGCCATCCGCGCCCCCGCCGAAAGGGGCGCGGTACGACCTCGCCCGCCATACCCCTGAAGGGCGCGGCGGGCGAGGTGTGTGTACTACGTGATCAAGTCGGTTACATGATCGGGTCGGGTTCCCGGGCCAGGTCCGCCGCGCCCACGAGGCCGGCTTCGTTGCCGAGCTGGGCGGCGATCACTTCGGCCACGGGGCGCCAGTTGCCGCCGACGAGCCAGCGCTTGTACGACTTACGGATGGGGTCGAGGACCAGCTCGCCCTCGTCCGAGAGGCCGCCGCCGACGATGAAGGCGGAGGGGTCGAAGAGCGAGGCCAGGTCGGCGAGGCCGGCGCCGGCCCAGCGGGCCAGCTCGCGGTAGGAGTCCACCGCCACCGGGTCACCCTGGCGCGCGGCCACCGAGATGTGCTTGCCCTCGATGCCGTCGGGGGTGCCGTTGCCCAGCGCGAGCAGGATCTCCGCGTTCTCGGGGGTGGCGTTGGCCCGCTGCTTGGCGTAGCGGACGAGGGCGCGCCCGGAGGCGTACTGCTCCCAGCAGCCCTGCGAGCCGCAGCCGCACAGCAGACCGTCCGGCACCATGCGGATGTGGCCGAACTCGGCGGCCACACCGAAGTGCCCGCGGCGCAGCTTGTTGCCGATGATGATGCCGCCGCCGAGGCCCGTGCCCAGGGTGATGCAGATGACGTTCCGGTGGCCCTTGCCCGCGCCGAACTTGTACTCGCCCCACGCCGCCGCGTTCGCGTCGTTCTCGACCACGACGGGCAGCCCCACGCGCGCCTCGACCTCGGCCTTGAGCGGCTCCTGCCGCCAGTCGATGTTGGGCGCGAAGTACACGGTCGAGCGCTGACGGTTCACGTATCCGGCGGCACCGATACCCACGCCGACGATGTCATGACCTGCGCGCGCGCCCTCCACTGCGGCGGCGATGGCGTCCACGATGGCCTGCGGCGTGGTGGGGGTCGGCACCTTGTGCGTCGAGAGGATGTTGCCTTCCTCGTCGACCACACCGGCCGCGATCTTCGTGCCGCCGATATCGACGCCGATGGTGAGTCCCATGAATCCCTCAGTTTCGGTCGAGCCCCGCTACGGCCAACCGTACCCGAGCAGCCTTTAGTCCAAGTCAATCCGCTCCCCCGGACCGGTCCCCTCGTCGCGGGGGCCACGCTCCCGGGTGGTCCAGCGTCGTTCCTGTGCCTCGACGGCCGAGCGGTAGGCGGCGAGCAGCTCGTTGCCCGCGGCCGCGAGGTGATCGAAAACATCGGGGTTGCGCTCTATGACCGGTTCGACGGCGGCCTTGGCCTGCTGTACGACCTGGTTGACCATCTGCTGGGCGGTGCCGGAGGCGACCACACCGAACAGCGGCGAGTTCAGTCCGGACAGCTTCTCGGCGACCGTGTCGACCAGCTTGCGCAGTTCCTCCGCGGCCGAGCCGGGCGGCGGACCGTACTGGGCGCGGCGGCGGGCCTTCTCCGCCGCGAGGTCCTCGGCGCAGGCCTTCGCCCAGGCGTCGGCGTCGCTCGCGCGCGCTTCGTCGTTCGCCTCCTGAGCGGCGTCGGACGTGGGGCGCTCTTCGCTCATGGCGGACTCCTGCCTATGGTTCTTCCTTTCGACGGTACCCGAACGGGGGTACGCCGTTCACCGTGTCCGGGGCCACAGATCCGGGTCCGGCGCGAAACGCACCCTGAGTTCCCCCTCGCGCAGGGCGGCGCCGGCCACGGTGCAGCGGCGCAGCGCGGACGGCAGCGGCACGATCCTGCGGAACTGGCCCACGGTGACGACGAGTTCGTCGCCCCGGCGGATCAGGTCCAGTTCCTCGCGTATCGCGCCGGGCAGCGGGATGTGCCATACGAGGACGCCGTCGTCGGCGAGGTGGTCGACGACGGGCCACTCGACCGGGGTCGGCGCCCGGTTGACGCCGGGCACGGGGAGCGCGCCGAGGTCGTCGGTGCCGCGCGGGTCGCGGCCGAGGTGCGGGACCTCGTGGACGGTGTACGTCTCCTGCCACTCGTCCAGCGCCTTGCGCTGCTGGGCGGCGAGGGCGCCCAGCCAGGCGTCCGCGCTGGCGGCGGGCAGTACCCGGCTCGCGACCAGCGCGTCCACGCGCAGACCGTGCAGGGCGAGAGCGGTGGTGGCGGCGTGTACGGCGTCGGTGCCGGCCGGGCCGGGCTCGGCGACCAGCCGTACGGTCGTGGCACGGTCCTCGACGACCGCCGCGACGGCGGCCAGCTCGATGTCCCAGCGTGCCGCCGTCTCGTACAGCCACTCGGCGGGCATCGGGACGCCGGCGAGGCGGCCCAGGACGGGGCGCAGGGCGCGGGCGGCCTGACGCTCCGGCGGGAGCAGCCGGCGCAGGTAGCGGCGCAGCTCCTCCGGGAGGGCGAGGAGGGCGAGTGCCTGCGGGGTCGGCGGGAGGTCCACGACCAGCAGGTCATACGTCTCCGAGGTCGCCGCGTCGCGCAGGGCGCGCAGCAGGGCGAGTTCCTCGGCGCCGGGCAGGGGGGTGAGTTCCTCGGCGTCCAGGCGGGCGGCGCCGAGGAGGTCCAGGGCGGTGGTCGCGCGGTCCTGGAAGGCGGTGAGGTCCTCGCGGAAGCGGGCGTTCGCGTCGGGGCGCCAGGTCGTGAGGCGGGGCGCGGTGTCGGTGGGTTCCGCGCCGGTGGGTACGCCGAGGACGGCGCCGAGGGTGTCGGTGCGGTCGGCGGTGAGCAGGAGGGTGCGGGTGCCCTCGCGGGCGGCCTTCAGCGCGGTGGCCGCCGCGACCGTCGTACGGCCCGTGCCGCCCTGGCCTGTGATCAGGATGGTGCGCATTGCATGAACGCTACCTGCGTCGAGCACCCCCGGGCTCCGCCCCCAGCCCCCCGATCGGCCTGATCGGCCTCGTCCTCAAACGCCGGACGGGCTGAAGACGCGGGCGCGCCCCGTCAGGGGCGCGGGGAACCGCGCGAACGGCCCCCACCGGCCCGCGGAGCGGGATCAGCCCGCCTCGCCCGACTCCACTCGCTTCTTCAGACCTGCCAGCGCGCGGTCGATGATGACCTTCTCGGCCTTGCGCTTGATCATGCCCAGCATGGGGATCTTGACGTCGACCGTGAGCCGGTAGGTGACCTCGGTGGCGCCGGCGCCCGCGGGCTTGAGGATGTACGAGCCGTCGAGGGAGCGGAGCATCTGGGACTTGACCAGGGTCCAGGAGACCTCGTGGTCGCCGGTCCAGGTGTACCCCAGGGTCTGGTCGTCCTTGATCGCGCCGGCGTCCATGACGAGGCGTACCTGCTCGGCGCGGCCCTGCCCGTCCGTGGCGAGTACCTCCGCCTCCTTCACCTCTCCCGTCCAGTCCGGGTAGCGGGCGAAGTCGGCGATGACCGCCATGACATCAGCCGGTGCCGCCTCGATCGTGATGCTCGAGCTGGTGTGTTCCGCCATCGCGGTGGCTCCTCCAGATGCGGTCCGGTGAGGGAGGGTGGTGCGCACGTGTGTGCAGCGTGAAGGCTACCGCGCGCCCGCCGAACCATCGCCACCCCACCTGCCGTTCACCACTCCAGGACCCACGGGCGGCCCGACGCCGCGAAGTGGCCGACGTTCACGCACTCGGTCGTCCCGATCCGCATCCGGCGCGCGAGCGGCTGGTGGACATGGCCGAAGAGGGAGTAACGGGGACGGATGCGGCGGATCGCGTCCAGGAGGGCACGGGAGCCGCGCTCGAAGCGGCGCGCCACCGTGTCGTAGACCAGCTCCGGTACGTCCGGCGGGATGTGCGTGCACAGGACGTCGACCTCGCCGACCGCCTCGATCTTCGCCGCGTACTCCTCGTCGTCGATCTCGTAGGGCGTCCGCATGGGGCTGCGCAGACCCCCGCCGACGAAGCCGAAGACCCGGCCGCCGATCTCCACCCGCTCACCGTCGAGGACCGTCGTGCCGGGTCCGGCGTACTCCGCCCACAACGGAGGCATGTCGACATTGCCGTAGGTCGCGTACGTCGGTGTCGGGAACGCGGCGAACAGCTCGGCGTACTGCTTGCGCACCGCCTTCTCGATGGCCACGGAATGGTCCGTCCCGATCTCGTCCCACAGCCGCCGCCCGAACTCCCGCGCCTCGGCGAAGCGGCGGGCGGTGCGCAGCTCGACGATCCGGTCGGCGTTCTCGGTGCCGAAGAGGTCGGGGAAGATGCCGCGCGCGTGGTCGGCGTAGTCGAGGAAGAGCACCAGGTCACCGAGGCAGAGCAGGGCGTCCGCGCCGTCGCCGGCCCGGGCCAGGTCACGCACGTTGCCGTGCACGTCACTGACCACATGAATGCGCGTCCTGCGGTTACCGCCTGGTGTGGGTGCCATGACGATCAAGCGTAGGCGTGTGGGGCAAACGTGAATAGAGGCGGTCGGACCTGCGGTTACTGGCACGGCAAGAAGAGCGTGGACTACTGTGCGTGAAGGAACGCCATCCGGTGCGACGCGCCAACCTGTGTGACGCAGGGAACATCTCGGCGGGACCCCCTATCGAAAAAGCCGTACCGGTGGGTAACGTCCGGGCAGTCCAGTCGTACTCAGGATTTCAACAATGATGTTCCTGGGTACCTGCCCGAGCCTTGGACCGCTCCGTCGCATCACACACCGTCGTGGCGTCGGCGCCCTATGAGGAGCAGCAGTCTTGCGCGAGTTCAGCCTTCCGGCTTTGTACGAGGTCCCTGCGGACGGAAATCTGACCGACATCGTCCGCAGAAACGCCGCGCAGCATCCCGACGTCGCCGTCATCGCCCGCAAGGTGGGCGGCACGTGGACGGACGTCACCGCCACCACCTTCCTCGCCGAGGTGCGGTCCGCGGCCAAGGGCCTGATCGCCTCGGGCGTACAGCCCGGCGACCGGGTCGCCCTGATGTCCCGTACCCGCTACGAGTGGACGCTGCTCGACTTCGCGATCTGGAGCGCGGGCGCGGTCACCGTGCCGGTGTACGAGACCAGCTCGGCGGAGCAGGTGCAGTGGATACTCGGCGACTCGGGCGCGACCGCCTGCATCGTCGAGCTCGACACGCACGCGGCCTCCGTGGAGTCGGTGCGCGACCGGCTGCCCGCCCTCAAGCACGTCTGGCAGATCGAGGCCGGCGGGGTGGAGGAGCTGGGGCGCGCGGGCCAGGACGTCAGCGACGCCACCGTCGAGGAGCGCAGCTCGCTCGCCAAGGCGGACGACCCGGCGACCATCGTCTACACGAGCGGTACGACCGGCCGCCCCAAGGGCTGTGTCCTCACCCACCGCGCCTTCTTCGCGGAGTGCGGCAACATCGTGGAGCGGCTGCGCCCCCTGTTCCGTACGGGCGAGTGTTCCGTCCTTCTCTTCCTGCCGCTCGCGCACGTCTTCGGACGGCTGGTGCAGGTCGCGCCGATGATGGCGCCGATCAAGCTGGGCTGCGTCCCGGACATCAAGAACCTCACCGACGAGCTGGCCGCGTTCCGGCCGACGCTGATCCTCGGTGTGCCGCGCGTCTTCGAGAAGGTCTACAACTCGGCGCGCGCCAAGGCGCAGGCGGACGGCAAGGGCAAGATCTTCGACAAGGCGGCGGACACGGCGATCGCGTACAGCCGCGCCCTGGACACCCCTTCCGGCCCGTCGCTCGGCCTGAAGATCAAGTACAAGACCTTCGACAAGCTCGTCTACAGCAAGCTGCGCGCGGTGCTGGGCGGTCGCGGTGAGTACGCGATCTCCGGCGGCGCCCCGCTCGGCGAGCGCCTGGGCCACTTCTTCCGCGGCATCGGCTTCACGGTCCTGGAGGGCTACGGCCTGACCGAGTCCTGCGCGGCCACCGCCTTCAACCCCTGGGACCGTACGAAGATCGGTACGGTCGGCCAGCCGCTGCCCGGCTCCGTGATCCGGATCGCCGACGACGGCGAGGTGCTGCTGCACGGCGAGCACCTGTTCAAGGAGTACTGGAACAACGAGGCCGCGACCGCAGAGGCGCTCGCGGACGGCTGGTTCCACACGGGTGACATCGGCACCCTCGACGAGGACGGCTACCTCCGTATCACCGGCCGCAAGAAGGAGATCATCGTCACCGCGGGCGGCAAGAACGTCGCCCCGGCCGTGATCGAGGACCGCATCCGCGCGCACGCGCTGGTCGCGGAGTGCATGGTGGTCGGCGACGGGCGCCCGTTCATCGGCGCGCTGGTCACCGTCGACGAGGAGTTCCTGGGCCGCTGGGCCGAGGAGCACGGCAAGCCGGCGGGTTCCACCGCGGCGTCGCTGCGCGAGGACCCGGATCTGATCGCCGCGATCCAGGACGCGGTCGACGACGGCAACGCCGCGGTGTCGAAGGCGGAATCGGTGCGGAAGTTCCGCATTCTGTCCTCCCAGTTCTCGGAGGAGTCGGGCCACCTCACGCCGTCCCTGAAGCTCAAGCGCAACGTGGTGGCGAAGGACTACGCGGACGAGATCGAGGCCATCTACCGGGGCTGACGGCCCGACCTGGCGGTTCTCATGGCGCGGTGTCCTCGGCGAGGATCCGCGCCATGCCGCGTTCGGCGAGCGCGGTGATCGTGACGAACGGGTTCACACCGATCGAGCCCGGCACGAGCGAGCCGTCGGTGACGTACAGGTGCGGATACCCCTTGACGCGGCCGTAGTTGTCCGTGGCCTTTCCCAGCACGCAGCCGCCCAGCGGGTGGTAGCAGAAGTCGTCGGCGAAGGTCTTGTTGTTGCCGAAGAGGTCGTAGCGGTAGATCGTCGCGTTGGCCGAGTTGATCCGGTCGAAGAGCTTCTTGGCCATGCTCACGGAGACCGCGCTCTGGGCGGCGGTCCAGCCGAGCTTGGCGGAGTCCGTCGCCGCGTCGTACGTGAAGGACGCGCGCTCCGGGTTCTTGGTGATCGCGAGGTAGAGACTGATCCAGGTCTCCAACCCGGTGGGTATCGGGGCGATTTCGGCGAAGACGGGGTTGGCGGTGTTGGCCCAGTCGTCGATGCCCATGACCGGCATCGTCGACTGGTTCGCCCCGACCGTGTCCCAGATGTGGTTGGCGCGGCCCGTCATCACGTTGCCGTTGGTGCCCCAGCCGGTGCCGACGCTCGCGTCCAGGGCCGGCAGCGTGCCCGTCTCCCGGGCCCGGACGAGGAGTTCGGTGGTGCCGAGGCTGCCGCCGCCCAGGAAGAGATACGTACAGCTGTACTGCTTGGTCTCCACGACCGCGCCGGTGGTGTCGATCCGGTCGGCGGTCAGGGTGTACGTGCCGTCCGTGGCCCGGCTGATCGCCCGGACCTTCTCCAGGGTGTGGATGGTGACGTTGCCGGTGCCGAGCGCTGCCGCGAGGTAGGTCTTGTCGAGGCTCTTCTTGCCGTAGTTGTTGCCGTAGATGACCTCGGCCGCGAGTGCGGACTTGGTGGCGGTGCCGGCCGCCTCGCGCTGCATGTAGGTGAAGTCGTAGACGTTCGGGACGAAGGTCGTCTTCAGGCCGGCGTTTGCGGCGGCCTTACGGGAGGTGCGGGTGAACTGGTACCACTCCGTGGACTCGAACCAGGTGGGGTCGACCGTGTTGACGCCGAGCATGGTGCGGGCGCGCGGGAAGTACGTGTTGTACATCTCGGTGGCGTCGACCGTGGGGAACTGCTCGGAGAAGTAGGACTGGAGGGGCGTGACGGCCATTCCGCCGTTGACCAGCGAGCCGCCGCCGACGCCTCGGCCGACGTAGACCGACATGTTGTCGTAGTGGACCCGGTCCAGGACTCCCGGGTAGAGGCCGATGTCCTTGTTGACGACGTCCAGCCACAGGAAGGTGGCGAGCGGGGCCTCGGTACGGGTGCGGAACCACATCGAGCGCTCGTCGGGGGCGCTGGTGGAACAGAAGACCTTGCCGTCGGAGCCGGTGGTGTTCCAGAGCTTGCCCATCTCTATGACGAGGGTGCGGATGCCGGCCTGGCCGAGGCGGAGGGCGGCCACGGCGGCGCCGTAGCCCGATCCGATGACGATGGCGGGCGCGGCGTCGACCGCGGCGGGCTCCGCGGCGTGGGCGGACTGGAGGCCTACGCGGGTGAGACCGGCCGCGGCGGCCGTCTGGAGGGCGACCATGCCCAGAATTTGGCGTCTGGTCAGGTGACGGTTTGTCAGCTGACGGTCACTCATCTGATGATGAGTCAGTTTTTCTGTCATGAGCGCAGCATCGGCGGATTATTTGCTTCCGCCTAGGCTTTTTGCCGGGTTTTCAGGGGGCGCTGCGATGAGTGGGGAGAGTGCGGGTGGTTTGCGACCGGTCGCGCGCCTAGAGCAACTCTTTCAAGCCCTCCGCCAGCAGGTCCCAGCGCCACTTCTCCTCCACCCACCGCCTTCCCCGTTCGCCCATGTGGCGGCGGAGTTCGGGGTCTCCGAGGAGGGTGATGATGCGGTCGGCGGAGTCGTCCGGCAAGTCGCCTCGGACTACCCAGCCCGTTTCGCCGTCGAGGACCGCGTCGGGGGCGCCGCCCGAGTCGCCCGCGACGACCGGCAGGCCCGTCGCGGAGGCCTCCAGGTAGACGATGCCGAGGCCCTCGACGTCGAGGCCGCCCCTGCGGGTGCGGCAGGGCATCGCGAAGACGTCGCCCGCGCCGTAGTGGGCCGGGAGCTCCGACCAGGGCACCGCGCCGGTGAAGCGGACCGCGGCGCCGACCCCGGTGTCGTACGCCAGCTTGCGCAGGTCCTGCTCGTACGGCCCGCCGCCGACGATCAGCAGCACCGCCTCCGGCTCCTTGGCGAGGATGCGGGGCATGGCGAGGATCAGCGTGTCCTGGCCCTTGCGCGGGACCAGTCGCGAGACACAGACCACCACCGGGCGGTCGGTGAGGCCGAGGCGGGCGCGGACCTCGTCGCCGCCCGAGCCGGGGTGGAAGGTCCTCTCGTCGACCCCCGGAGGGAGCTGGACCATGCGGGAGGCGGCCTCGGGCGTCAGCGCGGACGCGATGCGCGAGCGCGTGTACTCACCGAGGTAGGTGATCGTGTCCGTGGACTCGCCGATACGGCGCAGCAGCTGCCGTGCGGCGGGCAGCTGGGCCCAGCCCGCCTCGTGGCCGTGCGTGGTCGCCACCAGGCGCTCGGCGCCCGCCCTGCGCAACGCGGGCGCCATCAGGCCGAGCGGGGCCGCCGCCCCGAACCACACCGACGTACAGCCGTGCTCGCGCAGCAGCCCGACGGCGCGCCGGGTGGCGCCCGGCGTGGGCAGCAGCATCGTCGTACGGTCCCGGACGACGGTGAAGGGCTGCTCGGCGTCGAAGGCGGCCGTCGCCTCGATGCCCTCCCGGCTCCGCTTCCACGTGGATGCGTAGACTACGAGGCGCTCGGGGTCCAGTCGTAGCGCCATGTTGTGCAGGAACGCCTGGATGCCGCCGGGGCGGGGCGGGAAGTCGTTGGTCACGATCAGGGTCTTGTGCATCGCGTTCGACACTACCGAAACCCTCGAATCCCCACGCGAGCGGTCCACAGCGGCGAAGCTGTATTCCACCGGTGGTCACAGCTCCGTACGGCCGCGCTTCATGGGCCTCGCACAGCCCGGCGCGTCATCATGTTTCCGCACAACCGCACCGTGTCACCACCGCACCACCGCACCACCGCACCACCGCACAGACACCGACGAACGAGGGCCAGGTGAGCATGAAGGGCACACGGGGGGAAGGGTTTCCGTACGCGTTGCTGGGAACCTGGGGCCTGACCAGGCTTCTGCTTCTGCTCTTCGTCTCCAGGGTGTTCGTCTTCCCGGGCCCGGACGTCACGAGTGACGTCTCGGTGATCTACCAGGGCTGGTACGAGATCCTGCGCACCGGCACCTTCCCGCTCGACGACGTGACCTGGCAGTACCCGCCGGCCGCCGCGCTCGCGATCCTCTCCCCCGGTCTGCTGCCCTTCCTCGACTACGCGCACGCCTTCTTCCTGCTGGCCTTCGTCGCCGACCTGGTGGTGTACGCACTGCTCCACTACGCCGGCCGGCGCCCCGGCAAGACGCTGCGCGGCGCCTGGGTGTGGGTGATCGGCGTCCCGCTGCTCGGACCGACCGTCTACGCCCGCTACGACGTGATGGTGACGGCCGTGGCGGTCGCGGCGCTCCTCGCGGGGGCCCGCCATCCGCGGGTGATGGGCGCTCTCGTGGGCTTCGGGGCGCTGGTGAAGGTGTGGCCGGCGCTCCTGCTCCTGGGGGCTGTGAAGCGGCGTGCGTGGGCCGCGGCGGCGGTGACCGCCGGCGGGATCGCGGTGTTGTTCGGGCTGTCGATGCCCGGCGCCTTCTCCTTCCTGACCTTCCAGCGCGACCGGGGCACCGAGGTGGAGTCACTGGGCTCCCTCGTCTTCCATGTGGGCCGCCACTTCGGCTGGGACGGTCAGGTGCTGCTCAACTACGGCTCGGTGGAGTTCCTGGGCCCGTACGTCGGCGTGGTGAGCAGGCTGGCCCTGGCGCTCACCGCGATCGCCTTCGCGTGGCTGCTGCTGTGGCGGCTGCGCGCCCAGCGCTTCCGGCCGCACACGCTCGCCGACGCCGCGTTCGTGGCGGTGCTGATGTTCACGGCCACCAGCCGGGTCATCAGCCCGCAGTACATGGTGTGGCTGGTCGGGATCGGCGCGGTCTGCCTGTGCTTCCGGGGCAGCCGGATGACCCTGCCGGTCGGGCTGGTGCTGGCCGCGTGCTTCGTGACCGTCCTGGAGTTCCCGATCTGGTTCTCGCACGTCGTGGGCAGCGACCGGCTGGGCATCACCCTGCTCTTCCTGCGCAACGGCCTGCTGGTGATCGCGGCCCTGCTCGCCGCCCTCGAACTGTGGTGGAGCACGGTGTCCGACCCGGCCCCGGCCCTGCCCGCTCAGGCCACCCGCACCAAGGAGCACCTGAGCTCCTCCTGACGGCGGCGGGCGCGGGCGAGAAGCAGCCCGACGGCCGCGCACTGCACCGCCATGGACAGCGCCAGCGCCAGGCAGATCCCGGGCAGCCCGAGCCCCGACAGGGCGTACGCCACGGGCAGCTGGACGGCGGTGCCGAGCAGTGTCACCCGCAGCAACAACGGCGCTCCCCCGCTCCCCTCGAAGACCCCGCCCAGCGCGATGAAGCAGGCCATCAGCAGCAGGTACGGGCCGACGCAGCGCAGGAACAGCACGCCGTCGTGGGCGACCGCGTCCCCGGCGCCGAAGGCCCGCATGATCCAGGGGGCGAACGCGCCGAGCAGGACGGCAGCCACCAGGCCCACCACCCCGGAGACGATCACCGCCTGCCGCCCGATCGCGCCCCGCTCGTCGCGGCCGGCGCCCCGGGTGTGCGCGGTGTGGATCGAGGCGGCCTGCCGCACCGCGTAGAAGGCCATGGTCGCGACGTACATGACCTTGTACGCGATGGAGTACGCGGCCACGGCCGTCACCCCGAGCCTCGCCACGATCGCGACCAGGACCAGCGCCCCGCCCTGGCGCACGGTGAAGTCGGCGGACATGGGCAGTCCGGTCCGCAGGGTGCGGCGCAGCGCGGGGCCGGTGGGCTCGGCGGGACGGACGGCCGCGGCCTCGCGCAGCGGCGCGTTGCGGCGCAGGGCGCGCAGGCCGACGGCGAGGGCCACGCAGCGGCACAGGACCGTGGAGGCGGCGGCGCCCCGGACGCCGTAGACGTGGATGAGCAGCGGGTCGAGGCCGAGGATCAGCCCGTTGGCCAGCAGGGCGAGGCGCATCGGAGTGCGGGTGTCACCGGCGCCCTTCAGGATGCCGTCGACGAGGTTCTGGGCGAAGAAGACGGCGATGCCCGGCAGGGAGATCCCGAAGTAGGCGACCGCCAGGGCGAGGGCGCGCCCGTCGCCGCCCAGGACCAGCCGTGCCAGCGGTTCGCGCAGCAGGTACCCGCCCACGGCGACCACGGGCGTCACGACGGCGCACAGGGCCCGTCCGCCGCGTACGGCCGCCCGGAGCGCGCCCGGATCCCGGGCCCCTCTGGCGTGGGCGACGAGGACGGTCGTGCCGGAGGCGAATACCAGGGCGACGCCGAGGAACACGTTCTCGGTGTTGGTCGCGACGGCGACGGCGGCCACGGCGGGACCGCCGAGCCGGGAGACCCAGACGGTGTTGATGATCCCGGCGGCGACGGAGGCGAGCAGGGAGAGGTACACGGGGTGGGCGAGCGATATGAGCTGCTTCCGGTGGGCGTTCACCGATGGTTCCCTCGATTTCCTTGATTCCCTCGATTCGAGCTACCTCGTTTAGAGGTAGCTCGATAAGAGGTACCATGGGCGCTCCGACACCCGCAAGCAAGGAGCGCCCCGCATGCTGGAGCTCTCGATCCTCGGATTTCTGTTCGAAGAGCCCTTGCACGGCTATGAGTTGAAGGAACGCATCAAGGCGCTCAGCGGCCATGTCCGCCCGGTCAGCGACGGCGCGCTCTACCCGGCGATCACCCGCCTGGTGGCCGCAGGACAGCTGGACCAGCACACGGAGCCCGGCAGCGGCGCCGCCCCGCGTCGCATCCTGTCGCTCACCGAGAAGGGGCGTGCCGAGCTCCTGGAGCGGCTGCGCCACCCCAAGCAGGCCGAGATCACCGACCACGTCCGCTTCAACACCCTGCTGGCGTTCCTGCGTCACCTCCCGGACCCGCGGGAACAGGCCGCGGTCCTGCGCCGCCGCCAGGAGTTCCTGCTGACACCCGCGAGCTTCTTCTACCGGGACGGCGAGCCCGTACGGGCGGAGGAGGCCGGCGACCTGTTCCGGCAGGGGATGCTGCGGGTGGCGCGGGCGACGGGCGAGGCGGAGCGGGAGTGGCTGGCCGAGGCCATCGCCCGGCTGGACACGCCGACGGGCTGATTCAGCCGAGCTGCGCCTTCAGGTACGCCCGCCACTGCTGCGTGAACTGCTCCGGCGTCGTGTGCAGGACGTCCCGCAGCGCGCCCTCGACGGCCCCCGCCCGCTTCTTGTGGTCGCCGACGGCCCGGTAGAACTCGTTCAGCCGGACCTCGCCCCAGTGGTCGGCGATCAGCCGGCAGGCCATCCAGCCGCCCTCGTACGCCCGCGCCAGCCGCGCCGCGTCCCCGGCGAACCCGAAGTCCCTGTCGTCCGGCAGCGCGGCCGGTACGTGCCCGTCCAGCACCGCCCGCTCCAGCTCCGGCGCGGCCTGCGTCGCCGTACGGCCGCTGCCGCGGTAGCCGACCCAGTCCGCGAAGCCCTCGGAGAGCCACAGGGGTGTGGCGGCGGTGGTGTGGGCGCGGGTGGCCACGTGCGTCGTCTCGTGGGTGAGCACGACCTGCTTCCCGAAGTCGCCGAGGAGGCCGTACGCATCGGGGTTGACGATGATCCGGTCCGCGGGCGCCCTGGCCGTCCCTCCCGCCTCTCCGGTCGTGACCGCCGCGATCCCCCGGTACCCGGACGCGGGCGCCCCGAGCAGTCCCGCCATGCCCTCCAGCGACTTGGGTACGACAACCACGACGTGCCCCGACCAGTCTGCGCCCCAGGCGTCCGTCACGGCGGGCACGGCACGGTCCGCGAGACCGGCGTACACCCGCAGCCGCTCACCGGACTGCCCGACCCCCAGGACGAGGCTGTGCGCGCCCCGTACGACCGTCACCGCCCCCTGCTCCCACAGCTGCTGACTGGCCCGCTCGGCGGGCACGTCGGAGGCGACCCGCCAGGTCCCGCCGTCGCGGACCAGGCGCAGGGTGCGGGCCGCCGTGACGGGCGCCCTGTCGTAGCCCTCGATGCGGTAGCGCAGCTCGGCGCCCGCGGTGGCGCGGTCGCCGGAGCGGTGCAGGTCCGTCAGGCGGTACGACCAGTCGGCCAGCGGAACGGCGCGCAGCCTGGTGAACTCCGCGGTCGAGCCGGACGGTTCCTCCGTGGCCCGGTAGGCCGACTCGTTCCGGTCCAGGACCGCGGCCGCCCGCAGGTCGAGGACCCGCTGCACATCGGCGGACGCGGAGTCCTGGGACGGCCTGCCGCCGCAGCCCACCAGCACGGCGAGCAGCAGCACCAGGGAGCACCCCGCCCGCGACGCACGCCTTCGACCAGCCACGTTCCCGATCGTACGGCGCCACGGCGCGGGGGTCAGACCCGTGTCACGGACGAGATGGGCATCATGCCCACCGGGTCGTAGCGCACCGGCGCCCCCGGGTAGGGCGCGTGGATCACCTGGCCGTTGCCCGCGTAGATCGCGACATGACTCGCGTCGGAGCGGTAGGTGACGAGGTCGCCGGGCTGCGCCTGGGAGAGCGGCACCTGCCGTCCGGCGTACCGCTGTTCCTGGGAGGTGCGCGGCAGACCGACGCCCGCCTGCCGGTACGACCACTGCATGAGGCCCGAACAGTCGAATCCGCCGGGCCCGTTGGCGCCCCACACGTAGGGGCGGCCGAGTGCGGAGCGGGCCGCGGCGAGGGCGGCGGCGGCGCGCCCCGAGGCGGGCGTGACACTGCCGAGTTCGGGCAGGTCGGAGCGTCCGGAGCGGGAGGCCCGGTCGTAGGCGACGCGCTCGGCGGACGACAGCGAGTTGAGCAGGAGGCGCGCCTTGGCGAGTTTCTGTTCGACGGTCTGCTTGTGCTGGGCGACGGCCTTGGTGCTCTTCTCCAGCTCGGCGAGTTTGGCGGTCGCCTCCTCGCGTTCCTGGGCGAGGTCGCGCATGGCGATCTGGAGGTCCTTGAGTTCGCCCGCCTGGTGGGCGTTGATCCGGTCGAGCGCGACGGCCTTGTCGAGGTACTCGGCGGGGTTGTCGGAGAAGAGCAGCGCCAGGGAGGGGTCAAGGCCGCCCGCGCGGTACTGGGCCCCGGCGAGCGAACCGAGCGCGTCCCGCATGGTGTTGATGCGCTCCTGCTGCCGGGCGATGCGGTCCTGTGCCGTGCTCACCTCTTTGCGCAGGACTCCCGCGCGCTCGTCGGCCTTGTTGAACGCCTCGGTTGCCTTCTCCGCCTGGGTGTACAGGCGGTCCACCTCGGCCCGGGTGTCGTCCTTCGGTGCTGCGGCGGCCGGTACGGCCCCGAGGGCGGCGGCCGCGACGGACATCACGGTCACGGCGACGCCGGCGATGCCCGCGGCGCTGACGCCCCGGTCGAACCCGGACGGTGGACGGCGGCGATGGGACCCCACGAGTAGCCGCTCTCCCTTCCGCTGACGGTCCCCCGGAGTTGGGGGAAACGCGCCAGACAGTAGCCGTGCGACTACGCACCGGCCAAAGGCCTCCAGAGGCGCACAACGCGGCGCCCCGCCGGAGACGCAGGTCACCGACGGGGCGTGGGGTCAAAGGGAGTTACCGCGATTCGCCCGTTCGGGCGGCATGCACAGGGGGCCTCGAAAGGATCTCGGAGGGTTCGGGGAGCCGGATCAGACCCGGACGCCGAACTGGAACGCTCCGCCGATGGTGCTCATCGACTCGTAGCGCACGACCGTTCCGGTACGCGGGGCGTGCAGCACCTGGCCGTTGCCCGCGTAGAGGCCGACGTGGTGCAGGTCGCCGAAGAAGAAGACCAGGTCGCCGACCTGCAGATCGCTCTGCGAGTAGATGCGGGTGCCTATGGTCGCCTGCGACTCCGAGGTGCGCGGGATGGAGACACCGGCCTGGGCGTACGACCAGGAGGTGAAGCCCGAGCAGTCGAAGGAGCCGGGGCCGGTGGCTCCGTAGACGTACGGCGTGCCGATCTTGGTCTGTCCGGCGGAGAAGGCGGCACCGGCGCGCCCGGACGCGGGTGTACCGGGGTTGCCGAGAACGGTGCGCTCACTGGCGCGGGTGGCGCGGGACTGCTCCGCGTCGATAGCCGCCTTCTCCTTGGCCGTCAGGGAGTTGAGGAGCTTCTGCGCCGCGGCGAGCTTGGTCTGGACCGCCTTCTTCTGCTTGGCCAGTTCCGTACGGGTGTCGGCGAGGTCCTTGAGCTTCGCAGAGGCTTCCTGCCGCTGCTGGGCGAGCGAACGCTGCTTCTCCTGGACCTTCTTCAGCGCCTCGACCTGCTGACTACTCAGCTGGTCCATCGCGGACGCCTTGTCCAGGTAGTCGTCCGGGTTCGAGGAGAGGAACAGCGCCACGGAGGGGTCGATGCCGCCGGTGCGGTACTGGGCGCTGGCCATCGTTCCGAGCCCGTCACGCAAGGCGTTGAGCTCGTCCTGGCCGCGGGCCACGTTGTCCTGCAGGGTGCTGATTTCCTTCTCCAGCTTGTCCTGCTTCTCCTTGGCCCCGTCGAGCTTCTCGGTGGCCTGCTCGGTCTCCTGGTAGAGCTGGTCGACCTTGCTCTTGACCTCGTCCTTGCTCGGCTTCTCGCTGGGCGCGGCGTTGGCGGCGTTGGCGCTGAGGGCCACGGCTGCAGCGGCGGCGGTGGTGAGCACGGTCACACGGGTGCGGCTCGGCTGCTTGGGTCGACGGTGGGACGCCACGAAGGCGAGCTCCTTCTTCCTCCAGCCGCCTGCCGAGACGCCGACGGGCGGTGCCCCTCCGCCGTCGCTCCCAATGAGCGATCACCCGAGCGGAGGTTCGAGGCCAGACCCTAGTGACCTTCCTGTGATCAGTTCAAATCCAAACCTGAAAATTCTTAGTCACCCAGCGCATTCTTTGCACTCAACTCACGTGCAGTGATGCCAGCCTGACGCTACGTTGCGTGAAGGTTTCGCCAATTCGGGCACAACGCCTGGATGTTACGGATGGGACGTACGGGCCCTTTGGGGCGAACGGCACAGATCGCCGACTGCTGCCCAGTCGCTGCTTCGACCGCTGGATCAGCGCCGTTTCAGCCTCTTTTCAGCCGCTTTTTTCAGCCGCTTTTTCAGCCGCGCGAAAAGCGCTTGAGAAGCACCGCGGAGGCCACCGGGCGGGCGCCCGCCTTGGCGATCCCGTCGGCCACCTCACGGTCGGTGGAGACGACGATGACGGGCCGCCCGGGCGGCTCGGCGCGCACCAGCTGGCGGATCAACTCGTCCGCCGTGACACCCGCTTTGGAGAACAGCACCCGCACCCCGCGTGGCGGCGCGAGCAGCACGGGCGCCGCCAGCTCGGCCCCGTCGAAGACACACGTCACCTCGGCCCCGGTCTGCGCGGCGAGCTGCGAGAGCTGCCCCAGCAGTCTGAGCCGCTGCTTCTCCAGCGGCATCTGCGGATAGCCGGTCTTGGTGACGTTGTAGCCGTCGACGACCAGATGCGCCTGCGGCAGCGCGAGGAGCTGGTCGACGATCGCGGGATCATTTTCGGACAGGGCGCGGGCCGCGATGTCCTTGGGCGTCATGCGCCCCGGTTCGACCGCGTCCACGGTCTCCGCCGGCCGTACGGACACGGGCGGCAGCGCGAGCTCCCGGCGCAGCCCCTGGGCCGCCTCCAGTACGGTGTCGAGCAACAGCCGTACGCGCATGTCCTCGACGCTGCGACCCTCGCGTGCCGCCTTGCGGGTGGCCTCCAGGGCCGCTTCGGCCTCAGAGAGCCGCGCCTTGAGCCGCCGGGTCTCGCTCTCGGCGGCGGACACCTGGGCCTGCCCGTCCGCCCGCGCGGTGTCCATCTCGCCCTGCAGCTTGCGCAGCGCGGCCTCGCCCCGCTTGACGTCGCTGAGTGCGCCGCGCAACTTGCGGTGTAGCGATTCGGCTTCCCTCTTCGCGGACTCCAACTCCATGCGCAGCCGCTCGGTTTCGGCCTTGGTCTGACCACGCGCCTGCGCGAGCTCCTCACGCAGCCGCTCCAGCTCCGCCCGGCTCTCCTCGTCCGCGCGCTCGGCGTCCGCCCGCAGGGCCTCCTCGCCCGCGGCGGTCACCAGCTTCACCCAGCCCGTGGGGCGCAGCACATAGGCCGCGGCCGCCACGTCCAGCGGATCCGCGGCCGGTGGCGGCGCGCCCGAGTCGAGGGCACCGGCGAGCTCCGGCTGCGCCTCTCTGAGCTTCTCGGCGATACGCTGCCGGAACAGCGGATCGGTCTCCAGCGCGGCGGCCATGGCGTTACCGGCGAACTTCGCCCGCCGATTGGGGGCGAACCGCGCATACTGCCGCAATTGGGCGGGCAATTCGGCGACGGTCAACCCGCCGAACCCGTCCGACACGATCTGTACGACCCGTCGGCGCACACCGTCGGGCAGCGGACGGTCGAGCACCTCAGCGGCGCCGTCGTCCGGCTCCCCGCCTGTGGTCTCCACCATCCGTCACCCCAATGTCTGTGCGGGGCCCGCTCCCTCAGGAGCCGGCGCCCGGCCTGTCCACCAGTTCCACCTGGTCCACCGCGTTGCACCACCGGCAGCGCACCGACTCGATGGTCTCACTGACCACCTTGCGCTCCTCGACGTTCGGCTCACCGGCCAGGTCGAGGTGCACATACTCGACGACCTTGGACGAGCGGGTCACGTCGAATCGCGTGAGGTTGCCGCAGAGCGTGCAGCGCCAGCGAGTCTCGGCGGTCGGGAGGGGAACCGTCATGTGGCAGTCGCTTTCCTTCTAGTGTCCGTCCAGCGCCGGTCTCCGGCGCGTGTGGCTCGTTACCCTACGGCCTGGCGGGTACTCGACGCTCGGCCGTCCACGGCGGCGAGGCACTCTGTGCGCATCGGTCCGGTTACGTCATGCTCTGTCCCATGATCAGCACCTGGGGCACGGCGGTCGGCAGGACGATGCGCGGTCAGTCCGCGCCGGTGACGTACGGACTGATCTTCCTGTGCTGCCTGATCTTCCTGATCGGCCCCGCCTCGGGACTCAATCCGTCGTTCGGCACCGGAGATGCGCTCGTGGTCGCCCAGCGCGCCTACTTCCGGCGCTGGGGCGTGATCCCCGCCGAGCTCTTCGACGGGATCCCGAGCGCCTGGCTCACCCCGGCCACGGCCCTGTTCATCCACGGCAGCTGGCTCCATCTCCTGGGCAACATGCTCTTCTTCTACGTCTTCGGAGCGATGACCGAGGAACGCATGGGCCACGTCCAGTTCGCCGTCTTCTACGTGGTCTGCGGCTACCTCGCTCTACTGGGTTACGCGATCGCCAACTCCGGCTCCGAGCAGACCCTGGTCGGCGCCTCGGGGGCGATCTCCGCGGTCCTGGGAGCGTTCCTGTACCTGTTCCCCAGGGCCCGGGTGACCAGTCTCTTCCCGTTCCTCTTCTTCCTGCCGCTGCGCTTCCCCGCCTGGGTCGTGCTGCCCTTCTGGGTGACCCTGCAATGGCTGGCGGCAGGCCGCAGTCCCTCGGGCCCCGGGGTCGCCTATCTGGCCCACCTGGTGGGCTTCTCGCTGGGGTTCGTCTACGCGTGGGTGCGGTTCGGGCGGCCGACTAGAGTGAAAACCCCAGCAGCAGCCCCCGAGGGAGAAAACCAGCCGTGATCACCGCGATCGTGCTCATCAAGACCAGCGTGGACCGGATCCCCGAGATCGCCGAGTCGATCGCCGCGCTGGACAGTGTCAGCGAGGTCTTCTCCGTCACCGGTACGTACGACCTGATCGCCATGGTCCGGGTGAAGGCCCACGACGACCTGGCGGACGTCATCCCCGGCAAGATCAGCAAGATCCCCGGCGTCGAGGCGACGGACACCCACGTCGCGTTCCGCACGTACTCCCAGCACGACCTGGAGGCGGCGTTCGCCATCGGCCTGGACAGCTAGACACAGCCGCGCAATCTCTTCGGGGGTGTGGGGGCGGAGCCCCCACCTGCCGCCGACGGCCTCAGACCGCCGGGACGCAGCGGCCGTCCTCCGTGCGGTAGTTCCACTTCGCACCGTCCCGCACCAGTTCCTTCACCGCACGCACGAACCGCTCCACATGCTCGTCGGGCGTACCGGCCCCGAAGCTGACGCGGATCGCGTTGAGGGACTTCTCCCCGGGCGCCGCCTCGGGCGCCCCGCACTCCCCCTGCGTCTGCGGATCGCTGCCGAGCAGCGTGCGCACCAGCGGGTGGGCGCAGAAGAGACCGTCCCGCACCCCGATCCCGTACTCGGCGGACAGCGCGGCCGCGAAGTGCGAGCTGTTCCAGCCCTCGACGACGAACGAAATAACGCCGACGCGCGGGGCGTCGTCGCCGAAGAGCGACAGGACGCGGACCTCGGGCACCTCGGCCAGGCCGGCCCGGACGGCCCCGATCAGCTGCTCCTCGCGGGCGACGAGCGTGTCGAAACCGGCCTCGGTCAGCGCCTTGCAGGCGGCGGCGATGGAGTAGGCGCCGATCACGTTCGGGGAACCGGCCTCGTGCCGGGCCGCGCTCTCGTGCCACTCCACGTCCACGCCGCCGTCCACCCGTCGCGTGACCTTGCGGCTGGCGCCGCCGCCCGCGAGGTACGGCTCGGCCTCGCGCAGCCAGTCGGCGCGGCCGGCGAGCACGCCCGAGCCGAACGGCGCGTACAGCTTGTGCCCGGAGAAGGCGACCCAGTCGACGTCGAGGTCCCGCACCGACACCGGGTGGTGCGGGGCGAGCTGGGCGGCGTCCAGGACGATCCGGGCACCGTGCGCGTGTGCGGCGGTGGCCAGCTCACGCACCGGCCACAGCTCGCCGGTGACGTTCGAGGCGCCGGTGACACAGACCAGGGCCGGGCCGTGGGGGTCACGGGCGGCGAGGGCCCGTTCAAGGGCCGTGACGGCCTCCTGCGGGGTGCGGGGCGCGTTGAGGTAGGTGACCCGGGCGTCCTTCCAGGGCAGCAGCGAGGCGTGGTGTTCCGTCTCGAACACGAACACCTGGCAGTCGGCCGGCAGGGTGGCGGCGAGCAGGTTGAGGGAGTCGGTGGTGGAGCGGGTGAAGACGACCTGGTCGTCGCCCCGGCAGTCGAGGAACTCCGCGACGGTCCTGCGGGCGTTCTCGAAGAGGTCGGTGGACAGCTGGGAGAGGTACCCGGCGCCGCGGTGCACGCTGCCGTAGTACGGGGCGTACGCGGCGACGTCGTCCCACACCCGCTGGAGGGCGGGGGCGCTGGCGGCGTAGTCGAGCGCGGCGTAGGTGACCTCGCCGCCGGTCACGAGCGGAACGGTGACGTCTCGGCCCAGAACGGGCAAGGGGGCACAAATGGCCTGGTCGGCGGCAGCGGTGGAGACGGACATGGCGAGCTCCTGTGAGAGGCAGGCGGAATCGCTGCGCGGGCCGGGTGCACGGGGGTACGGGTGTGCAGCTGCACGGCTCGGCGCAGGGAGGAAAGGCAAAAGGGGTGTGCGGAGGCGGGGCTCTACGCCCTATCGCATTCGCTTGCTCACAGAAGGCTCCCTCGAACGACCAGGACCCCTGGGATTCTCGAGGGGTCCGCGCTTGCCGTAGACCTCGCTGCCTACGGCCTGGTCCTCACCCGGGGCACCCCGCCACGGACGGAGGGTTGCCGGACAGCCGGCCGGGGCCTGATGGCTGTCGCTCATGACCTGATACGGCATCCTGCCACAAGATCTTCCGCCCGCAACCCGGCGTCCGTATACCGGGACGCCGACTGGGGGCGGCCCCCGCGTTCCTCGCCCCCGCCGCCCCTACCCGTCCCATCCCCACCTGGGGGCTCCGCCCCCAGACCCCAAAAGATCGCGCAGTTCCCCGCGCCCCCAAAAAGGGGCGCGGGGGACTGCGCGTTCAACCCCCACCCACCCGCGGACGAACA
>NZ_JBHVST010000089.1:0-46984 GCF_042885015.1 Streptomyces sp. NPDC058086
GTTCCCCGCGCCCCTGACGGGGCGCCGGGGCGCAGCCCCGTGCCCCAGGGGCGCGGGGAACTGCGCGCCAAGCCCCCACCCACCCGCAGTCGACGAACCCGCCCGGGGGTCTGGGGGTGGAGCCCCCGGTGCGGGCGGCGTGGGCGGAGAACTCGGGGTGTACGCGGTACCGTCGTGGCCGCGGGGTTTACAACGTGCGCGCCCCGGAGGGGACTTCGTGGGGATTGAGAGCGACCAGCTCGTATTCGACTATCTGAGCCGCGTCGGAGACCTGGCCCAGCAGCGTCAGCTGCCCTCGGCCACCCGCATGCGACTCGTCTCGGAGCTGCGCAACGAGATCGACCGACGCCGGGCGAAGGCCCCCGTCGACAGCCCGGCCGCCGTCCGCCGCATCCTCTCCCGCCTCGGCACCCCGGACGACATCGTCGCCGCCGCCCGCGAGGGCGGCCCCGAGGCCGGTACGGACACCTGGGCCGCCGTCCCCACCCAGCGCGCCGGCGAGGACGAGGACCGCCCCAAGGGCCTGCGCCGAGTCGTTCCGAGGCCGCGCCCGGCGCAACCGAAACCCACGCCCCGCCCCACCGAGGCCGACGGCGCCCCTTCCCCGCCGCACCTCGCGAGCACGCACGAACTGGGCGACAGCTCCGCGGATCCGGACTGGTGGCGCAAGGACACCAGCCCGTTCGGGCTGGGGGACAGCGTGCCGGGATTCGTCGGCGGCGTGGAGATCCCCGAACTGCTCAAGCCGCCACCGAGGCACGAGGACGGAGACGAGGACGAGGACGAATCCGACTCCGTGGAGGAAGCGGGGTCGAATCCGGCCAAGTCCTCCAAGCCCTCCAAGCTCTCCAAGCTCTCCAGGACGCCCAAGACGCCCAAGGCCGAGAAGGCCGCCGCCGTCGAAGAGGCCGACGTCGCCGTCGCGCCCCGTCGCCGGCTCCCCCGCCCCGGCAACTGGAGCAACCCCCTCCTTCTGCTCGCCGCCGTCCTTCTCGTCGTCGGCGCCGTCCTCGGCAACTGGTTCGCCCTCGGCCTCGGCTGGCTCATCGCCTGGGCCTCCCGCCGGTTGAGCCCCGTCGAGTCGAAGTGGGCCGTGCTCGGCATGCCGGGGCTGGCCGTGACGGCGGGCGTCGTCTGGCTGTGGGGCCGTACGGACGGCCGCTGGGGCGATCCCATCGTCAAGGGGCACATGAACGAGGCGGTCGCGCAGACCTGGCCGTGGGTGGTCAGGGGCGCGGCCGTGGCCTCGGCGCTGTACCTGGTGTGGCGCTCACAGCGACGCCGCTGACCCGCGAGACGGACCGCCACCGGCCACCACATGGGCACGTGGGCACATGGGCACAATGGTCCATATGCCTATCGCATCGACGCCCCCCCGGACTCCCCGCCTGCTGACCGTCGGCTTCGACCTCGACATGACCCTGATCGACTCCCGCCCCGGCATCCACGCCTGCTACCGGGAACTTTCGGAGCGCACGGGGACGTACATCGACTGCGACCTGGTCGTCACGCGGCTCGGACCGCCGCTGGCGGAGGAGCTGGTCAACTGGTTCCCGGCGGACGAGGTGCCCGCGATCGCCGACCTCTACCGCGAGATGTACCCCATGCATGCCATCACCGGCACGCTCGCGATGCCCGGCGCCCGCGAGGCCGTCGCGGCGGTCCGCGCGGCGGGCGGGCGCGCGGTCGTCGTCACCGCGAAGTGGGAGCCCAACGCCAAGCTGCACCTGGACCACTTGGGCATCGACGCCGACGCGGTCGTCGGCAACCTGTGGGCCGAGCAGAAGGCGCAGGCGCTGAGGGAGCACGGCGCGAGCGTGTATGTCGGCGACCACACCGGAGACGTCCGCGGCGCGCGCACCGCGGACGCGTACTCCGTCGCGGTCGCCACCGGCCCGTGCGACGCGGCGGAGCTGCGCGCGGCGGGCGCGGATGTCGTGCTGGCCGACCTGACGGAGTTCCCGGCGTGGTTGAGCGACTACCGCGGGGACTACCGGGAGGCCGTACGGGCCTGAACCGCGCGGGCCTGACGGCGCCCCGCGGCGACGGACCGCAGCACTCCCGCCGCGGCGATCAGGAACCCGACGCCCATGAGCATGCTCAAGCCGAACATGTACGTCGGAAAAGGCTTCGTATGGAGGAGTAGCGGGGCCACGGTGACGAATGTGGCCACGGCTCCGACGAAGAACACGATGGCACCGGCACGGATCAGCCGGTCACCGGGCTCGGTGGAATTCGGTTGGGTTTTGTCACGCACCGGACCAGGGTAGTTCCCAGCGCGAAGGAACAATCCGGCGACGTCTTGTCACCGGCCCCGGGACCATTAGCCTTGGTACCGGCGGGTCCGACGACCCGCTGTAGTGCTATCCGGGGCAGTTTCCGACCGTTGCCCGTGCAACGGTCCGAGTGTGTGCCCGTGCAGTTTTCAGAGCAGTTTCCGACGAGTACGAGGACGAGGACAGACGTGCCTACCGGCAAGGTCAAGTGGTTCAACAGCGAGAAGGGCTTCGGCTTTCTCTCCCGCGACGACGGCGGCGACGTCTTCGTTCATTCCTCGGTCCTGCCCGCCGGAGTAGATGTGCTCAAGCCCGGCCAGCGCGTGGAGTTCGGCGTCGTCGCCGGCCAACGCGGTGACCAGGCGCTTTCGGTGACCATCCTGGACCCGACCCCGTCCGTCGCGGCCGCCCAGCGCCGTAAGCCGGACGAACTGGCCTCCATCGTGCAGGATCTGACGACCCTTCTCGAAAACATCACGCCCATGCTGGAGAAGGGCCGCTACCCCGACAAGGCCTCCGGCAAGAAGATCGCGGGCCTCCTGCGAGCGGTCGCCGACCAACTCGACGTATAGCCCGCGGGCGGGCGGACGGAAGCGCCGGAAGCGTAGGCGGGCCGAGGGGCGTGATCAGTCCCTCGGCCCCGTCCGTGCCGTCGGCCGGGGATCAGGGGAACGACAGGGCGTCGGGTCCGAGTGCCGGGACCAGCCCTTCGGCGGCGGCGCGGGTGAGCAGGCCCCGGATCGCGGCGTAGCCGTCCTCCCCGAGGTCGGCGGTGAACTCGTTGACGTACAGGCCGATGTGCTGGTCGGCGACGGCCGGGTCCATCTCCTGGGCGTGTTCGAGGACGTAGGCGCGGGAGGCCTCCGGGTCGTCCCAGGCGGCGCGGACCGAGGCGCGGGCGGCGTCGGCGAGGCCATTCAGACGCTCCTCGCCCAGCGCGCGCTTGGCGATGATCGCGCCGAGCGGGATGGGCAGTCCGGTCGTGCGCTCCCAGTGCTCGCCCATGTCGGCGAGCTTGTGCAGCCCGTAGTTCTGATACGTGAAACGGGCCTCGTGGATGACGAGTCCGGCGTCGACCTTCCCGTCCCGTACCGCCGGCATGATCTCGTGGAAGGGCATGACGACGATCTCGCCGACCCCGCCGGGAACGGTGTCCGCGGCCCACAGACGGAAGAGCAGGTAGGCGGTCGACCGCTCGCTCGGCACGGCGACCGTGCGCCCGGTGAGGTCCGCGTCCGGCTCACGGGTGAGGACCAGCGGCCCGCAGCCCCGGCCCAGCGCGCCCCCGCACGGCAGCAGCGTGTACTCGTCGAGGACGTACGGCAGGACGGCGTACGACACCTTCAGCACGTCGAACTCGCCGCGCTCGGCCATGCCGTTGGTGATGTCGATGTCCGCGAAGGTCACGTCGAGCGCGGGCGCGCCCGGGACACGGCCGTGGGCCCAGGCGTCGAAGACGAAGGTGTCGTTCGGGCAGGGCGAGTACGCGATCTGCAGCGTCTTGTCAGGGCTGGTGGTCTGGGTCATGTGGGTTCCAACTCTCCAGGACGGGCGCGAGCTTCCCGAACGCCTCGGTGAGGGCCGCGAGAGCCTCGCCGATGCGCCAGGCGGCGCGGTCGCGCGGGCCGACGGGGTTGGAGACCGCGCGCATCTCCAGCACGGGCACACCGTGCGCGGCGGCCGCCTCGGCCACCCCGAAGCCCTCCATGGCCTCGGCGAGGGCGTGCGGGTGGCGGGCCCGCAGCTCGGCGGCGCGCTCGGCGCTGCCGGTCACGGTGGACACGGTCAGTACGGTTCCGGCGCGTCCACCCGTGGCCGACACGACTTCTCGTACGAGTGATCGCGGCGGACGGTGGCTGACGGTTCCGAACCCGAGCTCGGTGACCGGCAGGAACCCGTCCGCGGTCTCGGCGCCCAGATCCGCCACGGTGATCTCGTCGGCGACGACGAGGGATCCCACCGGGGCCTCAGGCTGAAAACCGCCCCCGATCCCGGTGGAGACGACAAGGTCGTAGGGGGCGCCGTCCAGGGCGGCCGCGGTGAGCGCGCCCGCGGTGGAGGCGGCGGCCGGAGCGGGCCCCACCCCGGCGGCCAGCAGGTCGAGGGTCACGCGGGCGGCCGTGCTGTCGCGGGAGGCCGGGGACAGCCGCTCCAGGGTCGTCCCGGGCAGCCGCAGCGAACGTCCGGTGGCAGTGAACGCCCCGGCCACCGCGTCCCTCTCCACGGGAACGGCGGTGGCCACCAGCACCTTCAGCCCAGCGGCAGCGATCAGGCGTCCTTCTTGAACTTGAACGACCACAGTCCCGTCACCGTCTTGTCGCCCTCCTTGATGGAGACAGTCGTGGAGTTGCCGCTGGCGCCGTACTGAGCGTTGAAGAAGACACTGCCCGGGATCGTGCGGTACGTCTTCTTGCTGGAGTCGGTCAGCGGCTGACCGTTCATCAGGATCGTCCAGCCGTTGTCGGCGATCTTCGGGTCCACACCGAACCGGACGGTCTCGTCGGGGTCGACCTTGATGGACTTGATGTTCGCGCCCGTGAGGCACTTGGCCAGGTCCGCGGCCTTCACCTCCTTGCCGTCGTTGTAGCAGTGGGTCTCGGAGCTCACGGAGTTCTTGCCGACCGTGATGGTGGCCAGCGGCGTCGGCTTGTCACAGGCGGACAGGACGAGAAGTCCGGCGGAAACGGCGCCGAGAGCGGCAACGGCGCGACGGCGATGTCCATTGGCGGCTCTGCCGCGGGGCAGGGAGGTCATGGCCGAAGGCTATCGGGCACGTCCACCGCTCTCCCCACGTGGGGTACGGCGTGCCGCCCTCAGGCCACGCGCGACCGCACCGGGCCCCCGTGCCGCGCCGCGCCGAGCAGCCCCCGCACGGTGGTCAGCCATCCGACGGCGACGATCGCGGCGGCCACGGACAGGCCGAGCGTGCCGTTGAGGGGCAGCACGATGCCGATCGCGCCGCCGAACACCCAGGCCACCTGCAACAGCGTCTCCGAGCGCGCGAACGCCGACGTACGGACGAGTTCCGGCACGTCCCGCTGGATCAGCGCGTCCAGGGAGAGCTTGGCGAGCGCCTGCGAGAACCCCGCGACCGCCGTCAGACAGGCCACCAGGAAGGCCCCGAAGAATATGGCGGCCGTGATCGCGGCCCCCAGCACACACGCGACGACCGTCACGATGATGATCTCCGGGGCGCGCGATTTCAGCCAGGCCCCGACCGCCGTGCCGAGCGCGTTGCCCGCGCCCGCCGAGACGCCCACTATCCCGAGCGAGACGGCCGCGCTCTCGCCGGTGAGCGGGTGCTCGCGGAGCAGGAAGGCGAGGAAGAAGATCAGGAAGCCGGAGAGACAGCGCAGGGCGGCGTTGGCGCCGAGGGCGTGGGTGACGGCCGTACCGACGGTGCGCAGCCCCGGCCGCCGCAGCTTGTCCTTGATGAGATGCGGTCCGTGCAGATGCTCCTCGTCCGCGACCAGCAGCGCCCGGTCCTCGCCCTTGGCGGAGTCGACCTTGGGCGGCAGCGTGAACGAAAGGAAGGTGCCCGCGATGAAGATGACGAAGGCGCCGTAGAGCGGATAGCGCGGTCCGAGGACCTGCAACCCCGCCCCGATCGGCGCGGCGACACCGGTGGCCAGGAGCCCGCCCAGGGTGACCCGGGAGTTCGCCTTCACCAGGGAGAACCGGGGTGGCAGCAGCCGTGGCACCACGGCACTTCTCACGACCCCGTACGACCTGGACGCGACCAGCACGCCCAGCGCGGCGGGATACAGCTCCAGGCTGCCGGTCACGACCGCGCCCGACAGCAGCAGCGCGAGCATGGCCCGCGCGAACATCGCGCCCGCCATCGCGGCCCGGCGGCCGTGCGGGAGACGGTCCAGGAGCGGGCCGATCACCGGGGCGAGGACGGTGAAGGGCGCCATGGTGATGGCGAGGTAGAGGGCGACGCGCCCGCGCGCCTCGTCGGTGGGCACCGAGAAGAAGACGGTGGAGGCGAGCGCGACGGTGATCATGACGTCGCCGGCGCCGTTCACCGCGTGCAGCTCGATCAGTTTCCCGAGCCCGGATTCGCCCGCCCCGTGCGCGTGCGTCGCCTTGCGGATCCCGCGCGCCGTTCCGGTCACCGGGAAGTGCAGGGCACGGCCCACCGCGCGGACGGAACCGGTCATCCGGCCCGATCCGCCATTTCTGGTGCCCCCCTTGGCAGCGCCGACACCGGCGGCTCCTTGGGGCGACCTCGCGGCTGCCACTCCGCAATAGTGCCCCGAGAAGTGCGTACGTAGTGCGGTTACCGCGCGTATGGCGGCCGAGTGGGCTGGTGACGGGCCGCCCGCGGGTCGCGTGTCGGGGTGCCGAACCGGACCGGGGCGGGGGCGAGGAGCGTTTTCCGGCCGACCGCGACGGTTGTGCGAGGTTCTTTTCGATCCGTACGAGAAGGGGTGTGGGGTGGGAAAACACTGCCTCTGAGCGGTCCGGAAACCCGGCGCGGAGTGCGGAAGAGCCCCGCCGGTGTGGGCCCAGGGCTCAGGAGAAGGTAGCGTGCGTAGCGCGCCTGCGGCGGTTGTTCTCGGCCGCGCGCCTCTCGGTCATCCCGCAGAATGGATGACGTAGGTGCGCCCGAGTGCGATCGGGCGTGGACGTCGACGCGGCCCACCGGTCCGCTCCGTCCGCACTCCCGCCGAGGAATGGCGCACCCGTGAGACGGCGTAGGAGAGAAGCGATACCTGTGAGCGCAGCGACAACGCGAAGCCGCACCCCCGACCGCCTGTGTGCCGAGGCCGTCGACCTCGCGCGCACCGCCGCCGAGGAGGCCGCCGCCCCCGGCATCGTCGGCGAGCATGTGGGACTGGTCTCCGAGGGGGACCGCGTTGTCACGCACTACTTCGAGTGCAAGGAGTTCGGGTACCGCGGCTGGCGTTGGGCCGTGACCGTCGCCCGTGCCTCCCGCGCGAAGGTCGTCACCCTCGACGAGACGGTGCTGCTGCCCGGCCCCGAGTCCCTGCTCGCCCCCGAGTGGGTGCCGTGGAGCGAGCGGCTGCGCCCCGGGGACATGGGCCCGGGCGACCTGCTGCCCACCGACGCCGAGGACCTCCGTCTGGAGCCCGGTTTCTCCGGGGAGGACGAGCCCGCGCCGAACTCCGCGGTCTCCCAGGACATGGCGGAACTGGTCGAGGCGGAGGACGCCGAGGTCACCGTCGGCACCCCAGCGCACCTGCCGGTCGCCCCGCGCCGCGGCTCGATCGCGGCCGTCGCGGAGGAACTCGGCCTGCGCCGGGCCCGTGTCCTCTCCCGGTACGGCCTGCATGTCGCGGCCGACCGCTGGGAGGAGTCGTACGGCCCCAAGACGGCGATGGCCCAGGCCGCCCCCGCGTCCTGCGTCAGCTGCGGCTTCCTGAACCCCATCGGGGGCTCGCTCGGGCAGGCGTTCGGTGTCTGCGCGAACGAGTTCTCTCCGGCGGACGGGCGTGTCGTCTCCCTCTCGTACGGCTGTGGCGGCCACTCCGAGGCCGCGGTCATGCCCACACCTCCCCGCCCGGCCCCTCCGGTCATCGACGAGACCAAGGTCGACCCCTTCCCCCTCCGCCCCTCCCCGGACTCCGGTTCGGTCTCCCTCACCCCCGACGAAACCACAGCGGAACTGGGCCACTCGTAAGTTCCCTCGCCCCCGAACGCCGGGCGGGCCGAGGATGCGCGCAGCGCCCCTTCAGGGGCGCGGGGAACTGCGCGACCAGCCCCCACCGGCCCGCAGACAGGAGATCTGTGGGTGGGGATCCGGGGCGTAGCCCCGGTTCAGGGGCCTCCGGCGGCTCGCACGTACCGTGGGCCGGGCCGGAACCCCTCCCGCCGCGCGGTACCTTCGTGCCGCGGCCGAGCCCAGCGCTCGCGATCGCGTGAAGCGAGAGGGAGAGTGAACCGTGAGCAAGTTCGTGCGGCCGGCAGCCGAGGGCGCGGACCCGTTCGGCACGGCCCGCCTGCGCCGCGGCGTGCAGGACGCCTGGGCCACCAGCCCGGCCCGGTTCCGTGAGGACGCCAACGCCGAGGAGGACCTCGTCCTCGGCGGCTACCGGGACCGGCTCGTCGTCGAGCTCGCCCAGAACGCCGCCGACGCGGCAGCCCGCGCCGGCGTCCCCGGCCGTCTCCGCCTCACCCTCCGCGACGGAGTACTCCTCGCGGCCAACACCGGCGCCCCCCTCGACGCGGCCGGCGTCGAATCGCTCGCCACCCTCCGCGCCTCCGCGAAGCGGGACGCGCACGACACCGCCGTCGGCCGCTTCGGCGTCGGCTTCGCGGCCGTCCTCGCGGTGACCGACGAGCCCGCCGTGGTCGGCCGGCACGGCGGCGTGCGCTGGTCCCTCGCCGAGGCCCGCGAACTGGCGGCGGACACCGCCCGCCACAGCCCGGGCCTCGGGGACGAGATCCGTCGGCGCGACGGCCATGTGCCGCTGCTCCGGCTGCCGTTCGCGGCCGAGGGCACCGCCCCGGACCCGTACGACACCGTCGTGATCCTCCCGCTGCGCGACCCGGCCGCCGAGGGCCTCGCCGAGCGCCTCCTGCAGAACATCGACGACGCCCTCCTGCTCGCCCTCCCGGGCCTGGAGGAAGTGATCGTCGAGGTCGGGGAGGGCGGTGAGGACGTACGCACGCTGCGACGCCGCGACGACGAGCACGGCGTCACCATCGAGGACTCCCGCCACGGCACCACGCCCTACCGCACCGTCTCCCACCACGGCCCCCTCGACCCCGCGCTCCTCGCCGACCGCCCGGTCGAGGAGCGCCTGCGCCCGCACTGGTCGGTGACCTGGGCCGTCCCGGTGGACGCGGACGGCACGCCCGCGCGGCCCCGTACCAGCCCCGTCGTGCACGCGCCCACGCCCAGCGACGAACCCCTCGGCGTGCCGGCCCTCCTCATCGCCTCCCTCCCGCTCGACACCACCCGGCGCCATGCCGCACCCGGCCCGCTCACCGAGTTCCTGGTGGAGCGCGCCGCGGACGCCTACGCCGAACTCCTCGCCGCCTGGCGCCCGGTGGACACCGGGATCATCGACCTCGTGCCCGGCCCGCTCGGCAAGGGCGAGCTGGACGGCACCCTGCGCCAGGCGATCCTGGACCGGCTGCCGCGTACCGCCTTCCTGCCGCCCGCCGTCCCTCGGGCCAAGGACCAGGACACCCCGGCGGACTGGCCCGAGAGCGAGAGCGACGGCGGAACCGGGGCCGCGGGCGGGATCGGTCTCGCGGAGATCGCGGAGATCGCGGAGAACCCGGACGCCCTCCGGCCACGCGACGCCGAGGTCGTCGAGGGCGCCGGTGCCGACACCGTCCGCGTCCTCGCCGAGGTGATCCCCAGCCTGCTGCCCGCCGGGCTGGAACGCCGGGTGGAGCTGCGGACGCTGGGTGTCGCCCGCGTCCCGCTCACCGAGGCCGTGGACCGGCTGGCCGGCCTCGAGAAGGACCCGGGCTGGTGGCGGCGGCTGTACGACAGCCTCGCCGGCGTCGACCCGGACCGGCTCTCCGGCCTGCCCGTACCGCTCGCCGACGGCCGTACGACCATCGGCCCCCGCCAGATCCTGCTGCCGCTCCCCGAAGGGCCCACTCCCGACGACACCTGGGCCGCCACCTCCGACGCTCTCGCCCGCCTCGGCCTCAAGGTCGCCCACCCCGACGCCGCCCACCCTCTACTGGAGAAGCTGGGCGCCCTCCCTGCCACCCCCCGCGCCGTCCTCACCACCCCCCAGGTGCGTGCCGCTGTCGCCGCCTCGCTCGACGACGAGGGGGCGGCCTGGGACCAGGAGACCCCGGACACCGAGGAGCTGGCGGACCTCGTCCTCGCCCTCGTCCGTGACGCCGCCCTCGAACCCGGTGACGAACCCTGGCTCGGCGCCCTCGCCCTGCCCGACGAGGAGGGCGAACTTCTCCCCGCGGGCGAACTCGTACTGCCGGGCAGTCCCTTCGCGCAGGTCATGCGCGAGGACGAACTCGCCTTCGTCGACGGCGAGCTGGCCGACCGCTGGGGCGAACAGCCGCTCGCCGCCTGTGGCGTGCTCGCCGACTTCACCCTCGTCCGCGCCACCGACGTCGTCCTCGACCCGGACGAACTGGAGCCCCGCGACTCGGACTTCGCCGAACCCGACGACGCGGGTCTGCTGGACGCCGTCGACGTGTGGTGCGAGGACGTCCTCGACCGGCTGCCCGACACGCCGGTGCCGCCGGTCGCGACGGAGATCGTCGCCGTACGGGACCTGGACCTGGTCGACGACGACCGCTGGCCGCAGGCACTCGCGCTGCTCTCCCGGCCTCCCCTGCGGGACGCGCTCACCCAGCCGGTGCGGATCCTCCTCCCGGACGGCACGCACGAGATCGTCCGGCCGTACACGGCCTGGTGGCTGCGCGACCACCCCGTCCTCGACGGCCGCCGCCCGGCCGGTCTGCGGGCGGAGGGCAGCGACCCCCTCCTGCACGGCCTGTACGACGCCGCCGACGCCACCGGTTTCGACGACGAGCAGGTCCTGCGGGCCCTGGGCGTACGCACCTCCGTGGCCGCCCTCCTGGACGAGCCCGGCGGCGCCGCCGAACTCCTCGACCGGCTCGCCGACCCCGACCGCGAGGTCTCCGGAGCGCAACTCCACGCTCTCTACGGGTCCTTGGCCGACCTCGATCCCGAACAGGTGACCCTGCCGGACGAGTTGCGGGCCGTGGTGGACGGCGAGGTGGTCGTCGTGGACGCCGCCGACGCCGTGGTCGTCGACTCGCCCGACCTGCTGCCCTTCACCGGCGGCATGCCGCTGCTCCCCGTACGGCCCGCGCGCGCCGCCGATCTCGCCGAGCTGTTCCAGGTGCGGCGGCTGAGCGAGTCGGTGACCGGAGAGGTGACCTCGGAGGGCTCCGAGCACGACGTACCGGAGTCCGTGCGGGTCCTGCTGGGTCCCTCGACCCCCACCTCGTACGTCGAACACGAGGAACTCGTCGTCGACGGCACCGAATTGGACTGGCGCCGCACACGGGACGGGGTGCTGCACGCCGCCACCCTGGAGGGCGTGGCGGCCGGTCTCGCCTGGGCGGCCGGACAGTGGCCGCGCCGCTTCGAGGTCGCGGCCCTGCTGGAGGACCCCTCCCGCACGGAGGAACTGGCCCGGGACCGCTGGTTCGACTGAGGTCGGGTACGGGCCCGCCGGAAGACGCCGGACACGGGCCCGCCGGAAGACGCAAGACACGGGCTGCCGGAAGACGCTGGACACGGGCCCGTCGGAGGGCACGCGCGGTCGTCCGAGTCCCTTCCGGCGGGCCCGTGTTGTGACCTTCGTCATACCCGCACAAAGGTTCCATCACCCGTACAACCATTCGCTCCCGTCGCGGATCTGATCACCGAGTCAACAGACTCCACGATCACTTGGGCCCCAAGGGAAGACGAGCCGTGAGGAACGACCACTCACCACCGGGGCCCCTTTCTCCACTTGGGGATCGCATGCGCACACGCGCCACTGTGGCCGCCGTCTCCGGCGCCCTGGCCCTCTCCGCTTTCGTCGTACCGGCCGCTCACGCCGTCGACGCCCCGAGCGCCGCCGCGCTCGCCGGCAGCGTCCAGCCGAACACGGCGAAGTCGCCCACCGACGTCACCCACGGTGACACCAAGATCTCCAACGTCGTCGTCAACGGCGGCAAGGGGGTCGTCTTCGGCACGACCACGAAGAAGACCTTCACGGTCACCTTCACGGCCTCCGACAACTCCGGCATCAACATGGCGCTCGCGGTCCTGTACCACGGCGCGAACATCGACGCCTCCGACAACGGCGCCGTGCCGAACGAGAACGGGGGCGAGAAGGCCTCCTGCACCGCGGTCAGCAGCACGACCTCGAACTGCAAGGAGACCTTCACGATCCAGGCCAACGAGCAGCTGCTCAACGCGCACGCGGGCACCTGGAAGGTCTGGGCGATCGCGCAGGGCAAGGACGCCGACTACGTCCAGAAGGACAACGCCAAGAGCTTCTACGTCCAGCGCGCCTCCAAGCTGACGGTCAACGCCGCCCCGGAGCCGGTCAAGAAGGGCAAGACCATCACGGTCACCGGTGCCCTGACCCGCGCCGACTGGCAGACCGGCAAGTACACCGGTTACGTGGGCCAGCCGGTGAAGCTGCAGTTCAAGAAGAAGGGCGCCAGCGCCTACACCACGGTCAAGACGATCAAGACGACCACGGGTGGCGCGCTGAAGACGACGGTCACGGCGTCCGTCGACGGCACCTTCCGTTACTCCTTCGCGGGTACCACGACCACCCCGGCCGTCAGCGCCACGGGTGACTACGTCGACGTTCAGTAGGACGGTCCATCACCGTCCCGCGGCGCAGCCGGGAGGACCCGGCGCGCCGCGGGCAGTGATCCTGGCGATGCGCGCACAAATTTTTCATTACGCGTACAACTATTCACTCCCGTCGTGGATCTGATCATCCGAGTCAAGAGACTCCACATCACTTGGGCCCCGAGTGACGACGAGCCGTGAGGAACGACCACTCACCGCCGGGGCCCCTTTCTCCACTTGGGGATCGCATGCGCATTCGAGCCACTGTGGCCGCCGTTACCGGCGCCCTGGCCCTCTCCGCGTTCGTCGTGCCGGCCGCGCACGCCGCCGACTCCGCCTCCTCTTACCGTGCGGACGTCGCCAAGGTCCTGGAAGCCGCGCACTCCGCGTCCGGCAAGACCGCGTTCACCGCCACCACCGCCGCTGACGACGCGCCTTACGCCCTCAACGTCACTTTCTCCAACCTCAAGGTGAACAGTGGCAAGGCCATCGCGGTCGGTACCACCAACCACGTCGCCGTTCCGGTCACGTACACCCTGACCCACGGCGCCGACGTCGACATCACCGCCGCCGACTTCCAGACCGGCCCCTACATCTACAAGGGCGCCTTCAGCGACCCGGACAACATGCTCTTCGGTGTCGACCCCGCGAAGTGCACCGTCACCTCGTCGACCGCCGCTTCCTGTAAGGGCACCATCGACATCTACCCGGCCGAGGGCGACCTCATCAACTCGGACGCCGGTGCCTGGAAGGCCGCCGGCCTGGCCATCGCGCTCAACGGCCAGGACCCGAGCAGCTCCACCTTCGACGTCACCAAGGTTGGTGTCGCCGACATCGGCGGCTTCACCTCCCCGAACGTGCAGCGCTACTCCAAGCTGACGGTCAACGCCTCCCCGGAGCCCGTGAAGAAGGGCAAGACCATCACGGTCACGGGCAAGCTGACCCGCGCCAACTGGGAGACGAACAAGTACGCGGGCTACACCGGCCAGTCCGTGAAGCTGCAGTTCCGCAAGAAGGGCAGCACCACCTACACCACCGTGAAGACGATCAAGACGGACGGCTACGGCAACCTGAAGACGACCACCACGGCGTCCGTCGACGGTTACTACCGCTACAGCTTCGCGGGCACCTCGACCACCCCGGCCGTCAGCGCCGCGGGTGACTACATCGACGTGCAGTAGTCGTGCAGTAGTCGACCCGCAGTAGTCGACCCGCAGTGATCGACGCGCAGTAATCGCCGTGCGGTCCCCGCGCTCCCGCCAGGGGCGCGGGGACCGCACACGTTTCAGCCGCATTCATTGGGAGTGAGCCCGATCAGCCGCACCGGTCTTGGGCGCACGGGCCGGTACGGCTCACGCCGGAAAGCGGCGGTCCACCCATCTCCACAGGAACTCCAGGGTGGCCGCCGCCACCACCGAGATGCCCACCGCGATCCACGGCATCTCCACGCCCACCAGCTTCAGGGCGAAGAAGTGCTGGAGCCACGGCACGATCAGTACGACGACGAACGCCAGGCCCATCGAGGCCACCAGGGCGACGCGCCACCAGGTGTACGGGCGGGCGATGATCGCCAGCACCCACATCGAGATCAGAAACAGCGTCAGCGTGGCGGCGCTGGTCTCCGCGTCCAACTCGCCGGGCCCGGTGTAGTGCTGACGGGCCACCAGATAGGTGATGAAGGTGGCGACCGCCGCGACGACGCCCCCGGGGATCGAGTACCGCATGACCCGCTGGACGAAGTGCGGTTTCGCCCGCTCCGTGTTGGGGGCGAGCGCGAGGAAGAACGCCGGGATGCCGATGGTCAGGGTGGACAGCAGGGTCAGGTGCCGGGGCAGGAAGGGGTATTCGACCCGCCAGCACACCACCAGGATGGCCAGCAGCACCGAGTAGACCGTCTTCACGAGGAAGAGGGTCGCGACGCGGGTGATGTTGCCGATGACCCGGCGGCCCTCCGCGACCACCGAGGGCAGCGTCGAGAAGCTGTTGTTGAGCAGCACGATCTGGGCCACCGCCCGGGTCGCCTCGGAGCCAGAGCCCATGGACACGCCGATGTCGGCGTCCTTCAGAGCGAGCACGTCGTTCACGCCGTCGCCCGTCATCGCGACCGTGTGGCCGCGTGACTGGAGCGCGCCCACCATGTCCCGCTTCTGCTGCGGGGTGACCCGTCCGAACACCGTGCCCTTGTCCAGCGACTTCGCCATCTCCTCCTTCTCGTCGGGAAGGTGGCGCGCGTCCACGACAGTGCCGCTCAGGCCGAGCTTCCCGGCCACCGCGCCGACCGAGACCGCGTTGTCGCCGGAGATGACCTTCGCCTTGACGTCCTGTTCGGCGAAGTAGCGCAGGGTGTCCGCCGCGTCCGGGCGCAGCCGCTGCTCCAGTACCACCAGGGCGGTGGGCCGGGCGCCCTCCGTCACTCCGGGGTCGTCGAGGTCCTTCGAGGCCTTGGCGAGCAGCAGCACCCGCAGCCCGTCCTCGTTCAGCCGCGCGGTCTCGGCGAGCGCCGGGTCCCCGTCGGGCAGCAGCACGTCGGGGGCGCCGAGCAGCCACGTACTCGACTCCCCGTTGCCCTCGCTGAAGGACGCCCCGCTGTACTTGCGGGCCGAGGAGAACGGCAGTGACTCGGTGCAGCGCCAGTCCTCGCTGTCCGGGTAGGAGTTGATGATCGCCTGGAGGGAGGCGTTCGGGCGCGGGTCGGACTCGCCGAGCGCCCCGAGGGCCTTGCGTATGTACGTCTCGTCGGCGCCCTGGATCGGCCGCAGCTCGGTGACGTCCATGCCGCCCTCGGTGAGGGTGCCGGTCTTGTCGAGGCAGACGGTGTCGATGCGGGCGAGGCCCTCGATGGCGGGAAGCTCCTGCACGAGGCACTGTTTCCGGCCAAGCCGGATGACGCCGATCGCGAAGGCCACGGAGGTGAGCAGGACCAGGCCCTCGGGGACCATCGGGACGATCCCACCGACCGTACGGGCGATGGAGTCCTTGAAGCCGTGCTGCTTGACCACGAGCTGGCTGATGACCAGACCGATGGCGGTCGGGATCATCATCCACGTCACGTACTTGAGGATCGTGGAGATACCGCTGCGCAGCTCGGAGTGGACCAGCGTGAAGCGGGACGCCTCCTCGGCGAGCTGCGCCGCGTACGCCTCCCGTCCCACCTTCGTCGCGGTGAACGCGCCGCCGCCCGCGACCACGAAGCTGCCCGACATCACCTCGTCGCCGGCGTGCTTGACCACCGGGTCCGCCTCGCCGGTGAGCAGTGACTCGTCGATCTCCAGACCGTCGGCCTCGACGCACGAGCCGTCCACGACGATCTTGTCCCCGGGCCCGATCTCGATCACGTCGTCCAGCACGATCTCCGACGTACTGACCTCGCCCGCGACCCCGTCCCTGCGGACCGTCGGCTTCGCCTCGCCGATCACCGCGAGCGAGTCCAGGGTCTTCTTGGCCCGCCACTCCTGGATGATGCCGATCCCGGTGTTGGCGATGATCACGTACCCGAACAGGCTGTCCTGGAACGGTGCCACGAACAGCATGATCAGCCAGAGCACACCGATGATCGCGTTGAACCGGGTGAAGACGTTGGCGCGGACGATCTCGCCCATGGAGCGGCTGCTGCGTACGGGGACGTCGTTCACCTCGCCGCGGGCGACCCGTTCGGCCACTTCGGCGGCGGACAGCCCCGGGGCCCGCTTGGGGGCGGGCAGGGGCACGGGGTGAACAGGGTCGAGTTCGGCGCCCGCGTCGATGTGCGTCATGCATTCGACGGTACGTGCGGAAATACGGCTTCACCCGCCGAGTGCCCCAAAGATCCGACCAGGGGAGGACCGGGGCGGCGGTGGGTGATGCCGTGGTTGTAGGGGGAGCTGGTTACTCCGCAGCAGCGGACGAGGGTCGCTCCGCTTCGGCGGCGGCCCTCTTGAGGGCGGCGTCGCGCCCGCGGACGTACCAGATGCCGATCAGGCCGAGGCCCGCGCCGGCCAGGCAGGTCCACACCCACCACAGGTGCCCGTGGTCGTCGAACCAGCCGTAGAACGGCAGCTGCACCAGGAAGAGGACGAACCAGAGGATCGTGCCGCCCGTGATGGTGGCGACGACGGGGCCCTCCAGGGGCTCCGGCGCCTCGTGCTTGGGGGTCCACTTCGCCATGGACACAGCTTACGAGGCCGTCGGCGCCGGCTCCGCCCTACCCGTGCGGCCCCTTGTATACCAACGGTCTACGCGCGGAGATAGCGATTTCGGACTCATATGTTCATACTGAAACGGTCTGAGTCTGGCTCTTTCTGTTCGTACGAAACTCCAACAGAAACATCTGAGAAACCTGTTGGTGATCGCGCAGCGGCCAGACTCGATCATGTTTTCCCCAGCCCGGCGCCTCCCCCAAGCTCTCGGCTTCGCTCGAGCAGGGGGTACCCCCATCGCCCGGCGCCAGTCCTGGCCCGCAAGGCCCCGCATGTATGAGGTCACCCATGTCCACCTCGGCCACCACCAAGGCCCCCGCCCCGGAGCAGCCCGGGCCCGGCCCCGCGCAGGGCGCGCTGGACCGCTATTTCAAGATCTCCGAGCGCGGCAGCTCCCTGCCCCGCGAGATCCGCGGCGGTCTCGCCACCTTCTTCGCGATGGCCTACATCATCGTGCTGAACCCGATCATCCTGGGCAGCGCGAAGGACATGTACGGGCACCACCTGGACAACGGCCAGCTGGTCACCGCGACCGCCCTGACCGCGGCCTTCACCACGCTGCTCATGGGCGTCATCGGCAACGTGCCGATCGCGCTGGCGGCGGGCCTCGGCGTGAACACGGTCGTCGCCCTCCAGCTCGCCCCGCGGATGTCCTGGCCGGACGCCATGGGCATGGTCGTCCTCGCGGGCTTCATCGTGATGCTGCTCGTCGCCACCGGTCTGCGCGAGCGCGTCATGAACGCCGTGCCGCTGGGCCTGCGCAAGGGCATCTCGATCGGTATCGGCCTGTTCATCATGCTGATCGGCCTGGTCGACTCGGGCTTCGTCTCGCGCATCCCGGACGTCGCCCAGACCACCGTCCCGCTCCAGCTCGGCGCCGACGGTCACCTCAACGGCTGGCCCGTCCTGATCTTCATCCTCGGCACGCTGCTCACACTCGCGCTGATCGTGCGCAAGGTGCCCGGCGCCATCCTCATCTCGATCGTGAGCATGACGGTCCTCGCGGTGATCATCAACGCCGTCGCGAAGGTCCCGTCCTGGGGCCTGACCACCCCGAAGTGGCCCGGCAACCCGGTCGCCACCCCGGACTTCGGTCTCGTCGGCAAGGTCAGCCTCTTCGGCGGCTTCGGCAAGGTCGGCGTGCTGACCGGCATCCTCTTCGTCTTCACCGTGCTGCTGTCGTGCTTCTTCGACGCGATGGGCACGATCATGGGCATCGGCGACGAGGCCAAGCTGACGGACGCGCGGGGCAACATGCCCGGCATCAACAAGGTCCTCTTCGTCGACGGCATCGCGGTCGCCGCGGGCGGCGCCACCTCCTCCTCGGCCACCACCTGCTTCGTGGAGTCCACGGCGGGCGTCGGCGAGGGCGCGCGCACCGGCTTCGCGAACGTCGTCACCGGCGCGCTCTTCGCCGTGGCCCTCTTCCTGACCCCCATCGCCACGATGGTCCCGTCCCAGGCCGCGACCCCCGCCCTGCTCGCGGTCGGCTTTCTGATCCTCTCCGGCTCGGTCAAGGAGATCGACTGGGCGGACTACACGATCGCCATGCCCGCCTTCGTGACCATGGTGATGATGCCGTTCACCTACTCGATCACGAACGGCATCGGCATGGGCTTCATCACCTTCGTGGTGCTGCGCCTGGCCGCCGGCCGCGCCCGGGAGATCCCGGTCGCGATGTACGTCGTCTCGGCGGTGTTCGCCTTCTACTACCTGATGCCGGCCCTGGGCCTGACGTAAGCGGCCCCGTGGGGCTCACGCGAGCGGCCCCACGGGGTCTCACGTGACCCCGTAGAACTTCTCCGTCTCCTCGACCGCGGTCTGGAACCGCTCGTCGAAGTCATCGCGAATGAGCGTCCGGACGACATAGTCCTGGACGCTCATTCCGCGTTTGGCGGCATGGTGTCGGAGCCGGTCGAGCAGCTCCCCGTCTATCCGCAGGCTGAGCACGCTGGTCCCCATGCGGTCGAGGGTCGCGGGAGCGGGAGGAATGAGGGGTCACTTTCTGGATGCGACTCACTCATATGGGTGACGTAAAGGTTCAGTGGCCCGTGTCACGGGCACTCTGTGGCTCTTTAGCGAGAGTAATGAGTTACCCTAAAGACATGGCTGATCTCACCCATGGCGACGACGCTGCCGCCGTGAACGCCCTGCGCTCCGCAGTAATGCGGCTGTCGCGTCGACTCAAGCACCAGCGGGTCGACGAGTCGCTGAGCCCGACCGAGATGTCGGTGCTCGGCACCCTCGCCCGCTGTGGCACCGCCACGCCCGGCGAGCTCGCCCGTAAGGAGCATGTGCAGCCCCCGTCGATGACCCGCATCGTCGCGTTGCTGGAAGCCAAGGGCCTGGTCAGACTGGAGCCGCACCCCGAGGACCGGCGCCAGAAGGTCGTCACCCAGACCGACAAGGCCGAGGCGATGCTCGAGGAGAGCCGCCGCAAGCGCAACGCGTTCCTTGCCGGACTGGTCGAGGCCCTGGACGAGGACGAGTGGGCGAAGGTCCGCGAGGCCGCGCCCGTCCTCGAAAAGCTCGCGCAACTGTGACAGGGGCGCACACCCGGCTCGGGCGCACCCGCGCCGGGCGCGGCCTCGGCGCGGGCGCCGCGCGGCGGTCGCGGCCGCGCACGGCAGAGCGCCGGATGTGCGCCGGCCACGGTGTCCCATGCACCGCCAGGGGCACGCCGTGACGGCCGTGCGCACTGCCCCGCACACTCCGCCGTGCCCGAACCTCACCGTGACAGACGCGGCCGCGCCCGCGTGCAATGACGTCCCACGCTAGGAGGCGAATCCCTTTGAGTACGGGATCCGGAATACCTTCCGCCCCCGGACCAGCCACCCCCGACTCCCCGCCCGCCCCCGAGAATTCCTCCCGCTCCCCCCGCTCCTCGATGTTCAGCTCGCTGAGGATCAGGAACTACCGGCTGTTCTTCCTCGGCCAGGTCGTCTCCAACACCGGCACCTGGATGCAGCGCATCGCGCAGGACTGGCTGGTCCTGAGCCTCACCGGCTCCTCCGCCGCGGTCGGCATCACCACCGCGCTGCAGTTCCTGCCGATGCTGCTCTTCGGGCTGTACGGCGGCGTCCTCGTCGACCGCCTCCCCAAGCGCCCCACCCTGCTGGCCACCCAGACCGCCATGGGCGTCACCGGCCTCGCGCTCGCCTTCCTGACCCTCTCCGGCCACGTCCAGGTCTGGCACGTCTACCTGGCGGCCTTCGCCGTCGGTCTCGCCACGGTCGTCGACAACCCGGCCCGCCAGTCCTTCGTCTCCGAGATGGTCGGCCCGGGCCAACTGCAGAACGCGGTCAGCCTCAACTCCGCCAACTTCCAGTCCGCCCGCCTGGTCGGCCCCGCCGTCGCGGGCGTCCTGATCACCGGCGTCGGCACGGGCTGGGCGTTCCTCTTCAACGGTCTGTCCTTCGTGGCGCCCGTCGTCGGCCTGCTCCTGATGCGCGGCCGTGACCTGCACCCGGTCGAGCGGGCGCCGCGCGGCAAGGGCCAGCTCCGTGAGGGCCTGCGCTATGTCGCCGGCCACCCCGAGCTGATCTGGCCGATCGTCCTCGTCGGCTTCATCGGCACGTTCGGCTTCAACTTCCCGGTCTGGCTCTCGGCGTACGCGGACGACATCTTCCACGCGGGCGCCGGCGGGTACAGCCTCTTCAACACGCTGATGGCGGTCGGCTCGGTGGCCGGCGCGCTGCTCGCCGCCCGCCGTGGCACGGCGAGACTGCGCATCCTGATCGCGGCGGCCATGGCCTTCGGCGTCCTGGAAGTGGCGGCGGCCCTGGCCCCGTCCTTCTGGCTCTTCGCACTCCTCATGGTCCCGATCGGGATCTTCGGCCTCACCGTCAACGTCACGGCGAACACCGCCGTCCAGATGGGCACCGATCCGGCCATGCGCGGCCGGGTGATGGCGCTGTTCATGATGGTCTTCATGGGCGGTACGCCCCTGGGGGCGCCCCTGGTCGGCTGGGTCACCGACGCCTACGGTCCGCGCGTCGGCTTCGCCCTCGGCGGCCTGGTCTCGGCCGTCGCCGCGACCACCGTCGGCCTGGTCCTGGCCCGTGTCGGCGGGCTGCGCCTGGCGGTGGGCTGGCATCACGGCCACCCGCGGGTCAGCTTCGTACCGAAGGAAGCGGCAGAGCAGAAGGAGCGGCTGGCCACGGCGGTGTGACGACGGCCGTACGGCTGTCCAGCCATCCGGACGACGGCCGTACGGCTATCCGAGTGCCCGTATCCGGACCAGTGCCGGCCGGAACGCCGTCGGGCTCACTCTCAGCGCTCTCCGGCTCCTGCGTGTTGATGATCTGGCGGATCTCGGTGAACTGCCGCCAGGCCGCCGGATCGTCCCGCTGCTCGCCGAGCAGCGGCCACTCGTCGTACATCGCCGTGCGCGTGTACTGCTCCGTCAGGGTGCCGAGCCGCCCCCGGTCCGGCTGCGGGAGCGTACGGCTGAACCAGGTGATCTGGAGCAGCGCGTTCGTCTCCGTGTACGTGTTCTCGTGCGCCCGGGAGCGCGCGTCCCACACGCCCACCACGACCATCGCGAGCACGACCGCGTAGATCACCCCGACCTGCGCGTACACGAACCCCACCGCGTCGTTGTTCGCCTTCCGTTCGGCCAGGCATTCATCGTGGGCGAAGGTGGCCCGATGATCCATTCCCTGGAAGGGTGATGCGCATGAGACTCTTTGCGGCCGTGCTGCCACCGGAGGCCGCGCTGCGTGAACTCGGCACGGTGGTCGACGAGTTGCACCGCCTGCCGGGCGCGGACGGACTGCGCTGGACGGGCCGCCCCGGCTGGCACTTCACCCTCGCCTTCTACGGCGAGGTGGCGGAGGAACTCGTCCAGCCCCTGTCGGACCGCCTGGCCCGCGCGGCCCACCGCACCCCCTCCTTCCCCCTCGCCCTCCATGGCGGCGGCCACTTCGGGGGCCGGGCGCTGTGGACCGGGGTGTCGGGAGACGTTCACACGATGCGGCTGCTGGCCGACCGGGCGGAGGCGGCGGCGCGGAAGGCGGGCGTCGAGACGGGCGAGCACCGTCGCTACCGCCCGCACCTGACGCTGGCCCGCAGCCGGGACACCGCGGACTTCGCCCCGTACGTCGCCGGCCTGGACGCCTTCGCCGGGCGGGACTGGACGGCCCGGGAACTGTGTCTCGTACGCAGCAATCTGCCGAGGTCGGGAGTGCGGGGGGAGCAGCCCCGCTACGAGACGGTGGCGCGCTGGCCGCTGGACGGGGCGGGCGGCTGAAGGCGCTCGGGGGCGGCCGGTTAACCTCGATGGCGTGAACCCGAAGACCCGAAACCAAATCATGGCCGGTGTGCTCGTGCTGATGTTCGTCGTGGTGGCACTGGCGGCGGCGGTCAAGTAGAGCCGACCGGACCGCTCCGCCGGGTCGGCCGGAACACCGCGCGGCCCGTCTGCCCGCGGGCAGGTCGTGGCGGTCGCGTGGTTCCTCACGCCCCTTGAGGGGGCGCCCTGGCGGGCGCCCCCTGGGGAGCGCTACCAGGCGAAGGCCTCCGGGGACGGGCCCGGACCCGGGAAGATCTCGTCCAGGCCGGTCAGCAGCTCGTCCGACAGCTCCAGTTCGACCGCGCGCAGGGCCGAGGCGAGCTGTGCGGCGGTACGGGGGCCGACGATGGGGCCGGTGACGCCGGGGCGGGTCAGCAGCCAGGCCAGGGCGGCCTCGCCGGGCTCGATCCCGTGCTTGTCGAGCAGATCCTCGTACGACTGGACCTGCGCGCGGATGGTGGTGTTGGCGAGGGAGTCGGCGGCCCGGCCGCTCGCCCTGCGCCCGCCCTCGACCTCCTTCTTGATGACACCGCCGAGCAGTCCGCCCTGCAGCGGCGACCAGGGGATGACCCCGAGGCCGTACTCCTGCGCGGCCGGGATGACCTCCATCTCCGCGCGCCGCTCGGCGAGGTTGTAGAGGCACTGCTCGCTGACGAGGCCGATGGTGCCGCCGCGCCGGGCGGCGATCTCGTTGGCCTGGGCGATCTTGTACCCGGGGAAGTTGGAGGACCCCACGTAGAGGATCTTGCCCTGCTGCACCAGTACGTCGATGGCCTGCCAGATCTCCTCGAAGGGAGTGCGGCGGTCGACGTGGTGGAACTGGTAGACGTCGATGTATTCGGTCCGCAGCCGCCTGAGGGAGGCGTCCACGGCCCGTCGGATGTTGAGGGCCGACAGCTTGTCGTGGTTGGGCCAGGCGTCGCCGTCGGCGGCCATGTTCCCGTACACCTTGGTGGCGAGCACGACCTTGTCGCGCCGCTCACCGCCCCTCGCGAACCAGTTTCCGATGATCTCTTCCGTACGGCCCTTGTTCTCGCCCCAGCCGTACACGTTCGCGGTGTCGAAGTAGTTGATCCCTGCGTCCAGCGCCGCGTCCATGATGGCGTGGCTGTCGGCTTCGTCGGTCTGCGGACCGAAGTTCATGGTGCCGAGGACGAGTCGGCTGACCTTGAGTCCCGTGCGTCCGAGCTGCGTGTACTTCATGACTCCCTAGCCAACGGGGTGGAGTGCGCTCTAGGCAAGGGAGGCGTGCGGGACGGGGGCTCAGTCGCGGGGGAACTCGTCCGTTTTGAGGGTGAGTCCGAGGGTGGTGGTCAGGTCGACGTCTCCGCCGAAGGAGACCGTCGTCTCCGTGACGTACTCGCCGTCCTTGGGCTGGGTGTAGACGTGGCACCGGCCCTGGTACGGGTCGGCGATGAGGTAGACGGGGACCTCGGCGAGCGCGTAGGCGGTCTTCTTGGGGCCGTAGTCGTTCCTGGCGGTGTCCTTGGAGATGACCTCGGAGATGAACTCCACGTCCTGGTAGCGCCAACGGCCCTCGGCGTCCTTCTCGGAGCCGTCGCGCAACTTCGCTACATCTGGGCAGAAGCCGTTGAGGTGACCGGGAAAGTCGACGCGCACGTCGGACAGCACCTTTGCGCGCCGCTTGAAGTGATCCCTGAGCATCTCGACGATCAGGAGAATGGTCTCCCAGTGGACATCCCGCTGCGGCGACATGTAGATGGCCCCCTCGACGATCTCGGCCTTGAAGCCCTCGGGGACGATCATCTGGGCGAACAGCTCGTCCAAGGTCTGTTCGTTGATGGTGGCCATGGCGATCCTGTCGTTCTCTACGACGGTCATGGTGGCGCTCCTCCCCGGCCGCAACCCGGTCGAGTGCAGCCGCGCGGTACAACGATACGCACGGTGACCTGGTTACGTGGGGGCATGCTTGACCTCAACCTTGGTTGAGACATCAGGCTGGCGGCATGACCTCGGTAACCGAGCACACAGATCACGCCAACCACCCCGACTACGCCGACCACAGCGCCATCGGTCTGCTCGTCAGCCGGTTCTTCCGTTCGCTCGACGTGCGGGAGATCGACGAGGAGTGGGCACGGGAGTACTTCACGGAAGACGTGCGGGAGCGGACTCCCATCGGTGACAACGAGGGGCGCAACGCCGTGCTGCGGCACACCGTCGAGGCGCTCGGGCGGTTCGCTCGTACACAGCACATCGCCACCGACGTGATGAGTGAGGTGGCGGAGGGCGGGGCGGTGGCCGCCGTCTCCTGGAACGCGTTGATGACTCACGTTCACCACGACGGCACCCTCTTCACCGTCGGCGGTCACTGCCGGGCCGAGGTTCGGCGTACCCCCGAGGGCTGGCGCTTCCGCGACACGGCCATAGAGGTGGTCTGGACCCGGGGAAAGCCGCCGGCCGATGTCGGCGGTCAGGCCGAGTAGGGCTCGCCCAGGTCCCAGGCCTGGTACATCGCCTCCGCGAAGGCCTCCGCGATCTTGTGCTCGCCGGTCGCGTTGGGATGCGTGCCGTCGTAGGTGTCGTGGCGGAAGTCGTAGGCGGGGGGCGGGGAGGCGAGGAGGACGGGGGAGCGGGGTTCGTCCAGGTCGGCCACCGCCTTCGCCAGGAGTTCGTTGAAGGCGGCGACCTCGGTGGCGAAGGGCGCGTCGGACTCCGCGCGGACGTTCGGTATCACCGGGAGGAGGACCAGGTGGACGCGCGGGTTCGCCGCGCGGGCCTCGGCGACGAAGGCGCGGGCGTTCGCCGCCGTCTGTACGGCGTTCGTGTAGAAGCCCAGGTCGATCAGGCCGAGGGAGACCAGGAGCACGTCCGCGCGCTGGGTGCGGACCGCTTCACCGATCAGGGGCACCATGTGCTGCCAACCCTCGCCCCAGCCCGCGAGGTGGGCGCGCGGGAAGTCCGGGTCCGCGTACTCGTGCGAGTCGGCGGACTCCGTCGCCTTGTCGTACAGCGTCTCGCGCGGGCCGACGATCCGGAACGGGCCCCCGTACGTCGCGCGCAGGTGCTGCCACATTCGGTAACGCCATGTGTGTTCGCCCGCGCTTCCGATCGTCATGGAGTCGCCGACGGGCATGAACCTGAGCATCCGCTCATCATGGATGATCGGGCGGGCGATCAGTAAGGGCCGTGTGGGGTGCGAGGTGTGAGGATGGACACGCCGGGGGCGGCGGCTCCCCGCGGGCGCACCCGGGTCCCGGTGGCGCCGGGATGGCAGGCTTGGGCCATGCGCCGATCGTCCTCGTTCCTCGCCGGAGCCGCCTCCGCCGCTGCCGTTCTCGCCCTCACGCTGCCGGCGCCGGCCCTCGCCGCCGACGGGGACGGGGGGTTCACGATCAAGGACCCCCGGATCACCGAGTCGAGCGGGCTCGCCGCCTCGCATCTCCACCCCGGCATCTACTGGACCCACAACGACAGCGACGACGGTCCGTACCTCTACGCCGTCGACAGCAGGACCGGCGAGACCGTCGCCACCATCACCATGAAGGGGGTGGGCGCGCCGCGTGACGTCGAGGCCATCTCCCTCGGGCCCGACGGAGACCTCTACGTCGGCGACATCGGCGACAACCTCGGCGGCAAGTGGTCCTACGTGTGGATCTACAAGCTGCCCGAGCCGAAGGTGCTCAAGGACCAGACGATCCGGGCCACGCAGTATGTCGTGAAGTACGCGGACGGCCCTCGCAACGCCGAGGCGCTGATGGTCCATCCGAAGACCGGCCGGGTCTACATCGCAGACAAGAACGAGGACGGCGGCCACCTGTACGAGGGTCCCGCCCGGCTCTCCACGTCGGGCACCAACATCTTCCGTCCCGTCGCCACCATCGACCTCTGGGTCACCGACGGCGCCTTCTCGCCCGACGGCGAACAGCTCGTCGTGCGCGGGTACTTCGGCGGGATCGCGTACGCCTGGAACGACGGGAAGCCCAAGCGGCAGGGGCGGTTGAACGTGCCGCTCCAGCGGCAGGGGGAGTCGGTCACGTACACCCCCGACGGGTCCGAGCTCATGTACGGCAGCGAGGGCAAGGACAGTCCGGTCCAGCCCGGTTCGGTTCCCGGGGGCGGCTCCGGCTCCAAGTCGCCTTCGGAGGGCGGGGGATCGGCGTCGGCCGGTGGAGGCGACGGCGGCGGCATGAGCTCCGGTGCCAAGGGGGCGCTCGCCGTCGCCGCGGTTCTGGCGGCGGGGTTCGGGCTGCGGAGGTTGTTGCGCAAGTCGTAGTCGCCCCATGGATGCCGCTGGGCAGTGACCAACACGGGGACGGTCGCTCGGTGACGTGAGGATGCGTACGGCATGAGAAAAGGGGCGCCCGGCGCGATTGCCCGCGCCGGGCGCCCCCCTCTGCGTACGAGTGAGGACTACAGCTTTTCGATCACGTAGTCGATGCACTTCGTCAGCGCCTCGACGTCCGCCGGGGCGATCGCCGGGAACATCGCGATACGGAGCTGGTTGCGGCCGAGCTTGCGGTAGGGCTCGGTGTCGACGATGCCGTTGGCACGCAGGACCTTGGCGACGGCGGCGGCGTCGATCTCGTCGGCGAAGTCGATCGTGCCGATGACCTGCGAGCGCTTGGCGGGGTCGGCGACGAACGGGGTCGCGTACTTGCTCTCCTCGGCCCAGGTGTAGAGGCGGGTCGAGGAGTCCTTCGTACGGCCCGTGGACCACTCCAGACCGCCCTGGCCGTTGATCCACTCCAGCTGCTCGTTGAGCAGGAACAGGGTGGCGAGGGCCGGGGTGTTGTACGTCTGGTTCTTGCGGGAGTTGTCGATCGCCGTGGGGAGCGAGAAGAACTCCGGCACGTGACGCCCGCTCGCGTGGATGCGTTCGGCGCGCTCGATGGCGGCGGGGGAGAAGACGCCGATCCACAGGCCGCCGTCGGAGGCGAAGGACTTCTGCGGGGCGAAGTAGTAGACGTCCGTCTCGGTGATGTCGACCGGGAGGCCGCCGGCGCCGGAGGTGGCGTCCACCAGAACGAGGGAACCCTCGTCGGCGCCGTTGACGCGCTTGAGGGGGGCGGCGACGCCGGTGGAGGTCTCGTTGTGGGTGTAGGCGTAGACGTCCACGCCCGCCTCGGCCGTCGGCTCGGGGTGCGTGCCCGGGTCGGAGGAGATGACGGTGGGCTCGGCGAGCCAGGGGGCGAGCTTGGCTGCCTTCGCGAACTTGGAGCTGAACTCGCCGAAGGTGAGGTGCTGGGACTTGTTGTCGATCAGGCCGTGGGTCGCGACGTCCCAGAAGGCGGTGGAGCCGCCGTTGCCGAGGACGACCTCGTAGCCGTCGGGGAGCGAGAACAGGTCGCGCACGCCTTCGCGGACCTTGCCGACCAGGTTCTTGACCGGGGCCTGGCGGTGGGAGGTGCCGAGCAGGGAGGTCCCGGTCGCGGCCAGCGCGTCGAGCGCCTCCGTGCGCACCTTGGAGGGGCCCGCGCCGAAACGTCCGTCGGCGGGCTTGATGTCAGCGGGGATCTGGATATCAGCCACGGTGGGAGCGTATCCGTTATGCGAAACGTGGTGGAAACCTCGTCCGGCGGGTGAGACGGGGCGGCGGCCACGTTTCCTCGCCCCCGCCGCCCCTACCCGACCCATCCCCAGGGCTCCGCCCCGGGACCCCGTAAGCCGTCCTTTGACCGCGGGTGGGTGGGGGCTGGTCGCGCAGTTCCCCGCGCCCCTGAGACGGGGCTTCGCCCCGCATGCCACGCCCATCCGGCTTCGTTTGGCTGTGGGTGGGTGGGGGCTGGTGGTGCGGTTCCTCGTGCCTCTGAGGCGGGGTTTCGCCCCGCATGGCACGCTCATCCGGCTTCGTTTGGCTGTGGGTGGGTGGGGGCTGGTGGTGCGGTTCCTCGTGCCTCTGAGGCGGGGTTTCGCCCCGCATCCCCCGCTCACCCGGCTTCGTTTGAGTGCGGGCCGGTGGGCGACGGGGCGCAGCCCCGTGCCCCAGGGGCGCGGGGAACTGCGCGACCGGCCCCCACCCACCCGCAGCCGAAGAACCCACCCGGGGGGTCTGGGGGCGGAGCCCCCAGGGACGGGACGGGTAGAGGCGGCGGGGGCGGAAAACCCTTGGTCCGCCCCGACCGCCCCGCACCCCCTACACACCCCTACGTCGTCCGACGCCTCCGCGCCCCCGGCCGACGCTCACTCGGCCGAGTAACCGGATCCCCCGCCTCCGCGGCGGCAGCCCTCCGCCTGAGACCGAAGTCCGCCAACGCCTCGGCCAGCTTGAGCACGGACGGCTCCGGAGCCATGACATCGACCCGCAGCCCGTGCTCCTCCGCCGTCTTGGCGGTGGCCGGACCGATACAGGCGATCACCGTCACGTTGTGCGGCTTGCCCGCGATGCCGACGAGATTGCGTACGGTCGAGGACGACGTGAAGAGCACGGCGTCGAAACCGCCCCCCTTGATCGCCTCCCGCGTCTCCGCCGGCGGCGGCGAGGCCCGCACCGTCCGGTAGGCCGTGACGTCGTCGACCTCCCAGCCCAGGTCGATGAGCCCCGCGACCAGCGTCTCGGTGGCGATGTCGGCCCGCGGCAGGAACACCCGGTCGATCGGGTCGAACACCGGGTCGTACGGCGGCCAGTCCTCTAGAAGCCCCGCGGCCGACTGCTCACCGCTCGGCACCAGATCCGGCTTCACGCCGAAGGCGACCAGCGCCTTCGTCGTCTGCTCGCCCACCGCCGCGACCTTGATCCCGGCGAAGGCCCGCGCGTCGAGCCCGTACTCCTCGAACTTCTCCCGCACGGCCTTGACCGCGTTCACGGAGGTGAAGGCGATCCACTCGTAGCGGCCCGTCACCAGCCCCTTGACCGCGCGTTCCATCTGCTGCGGCGTCCGCGGCGGCTCGACGGCGATCGTCGGCACCTCGTGCGGCACAGCGCCGTAGGACCGCAGTTGGTCGGAGAGCGAGACCGCCTGCTCCTTCGTCCGCGGTACGAGCACCTTCCAGCCGAACAGCGGCTTGGACTCGAACCACGAGAGCTGCTCGCGCTGAGCCGCGGCGGAACGCTCACCGACCACGGCTATCACCGGGCGCCCACCGTCCGGGGACGGCAGCACCTTCGCCTGCTTCAGGGTCTGGGCGATCGTCCCGAGCGTGGCCGACCAGGTCCGCTGACGCGTCGTCGTACCGGCGATCGTCACCGTCATCGGCGTGTCCGGCTTGCGACCGGCCGCGACCAGCTCGCCCGCGGCGGCGGCCACGGAGTCCAGCGTCGACGAGACGACGACCGTCCCGTCCGACGCCCCGACCTCGGTCCAGCACCGGTCGGAGGCCGTACGCGCGTCGACGAACCGCACGTCGGCGCCCTGCGCGTCGCGCAGCGGCACACCGGCGTACGCGGGCACGCCCACGGCCGCGGCGACACCCGGCACGACCTCGAACGGCACGCCCGCCGCGGCGCAGGCCAGCATCTCCTCGGCGGCGTACGTGTCGAGCCCGGGGTCACCGGACACCGCACGCACGACCCGCTTGCCGCCCCGCGCGGCCTCCATGACAAGATTGGCAGCGTCCCTCAACGCGGGGTCACCAGCGGACGTTGACACGGCGTCAACAACCGCTAGTTGAGGCGTGCCTGTGCCCGGATACGTACTGGAAGACGTGCCCAAAGGCGTCCCCCCGTCCGTATTCGTACTCAGTACGGCGACGCCTTGTCTGGCATGGACGCGGACCATGTCGAGTACCTCGTACTCGGCGACGAGAACATCCGCGTTCGCCAGCGCCTCGACGGCGCGCAGTGTCAGTAGTCCCGGATCTCCGGGTCCGGCACCGAGGAAGGTGACGTGCCCGTGTGCGGGACCGGCGGGAAGGTTGGTGGGGCTCAATGTGCTCGCTCCCCCATCAGACCGGCCGCGCCCTTGGCAAGCATCTCGGCGGCGAGTTCACGGCCGAGCGCCATTGCTTGGTCATGTGTCTCGGGCACGGGACCGGTGGTGGACAGCTGCACCAACGTCGTGCCGTCGGTCGTGCCGACGACGCCGCGCAGGCGCATCTCCTTGACAATCTGCCCGTCGGCCAGAAGGTCGGCGAGAGCACCCACGGGTGCGCTGCAGCCGGCCTCCAGGGCGGCGAGCAGGGACCGCTCGGCGGTCACGGCGGCCCGGGTGAACGGGTCGTCGAGTTCGCCGAGCGCGGCGACGAGATCCGCGTTGTCCGCGGCACACTCGATCGCCAGGGCCCCCTGGCCGGGGGCGGGCAAAACGGTGTCGACGGACAGGAAGTCCGTCACGTCCTCTATCCGCCCCAGGCGGCCGAGGCCCGCGGCGGCGAGCACGACGGCGTCGAGCTCCCCGCTGCGTACGTATCCGATCCGCGTGTCGACGTTCCCACGGATCGCGACCGTCTCGATCGTCATCCCGTGGTTGCGGGCGTACGCGTTCAGCTGGGCCATCCGGCGCGGCGAACCGGTACCGACGCGCGCGCCGTCCGGAAGCTCCTCGAAGCGCAGCCCGTCGCGGGCGACGAGCACGTCGCGCGGGTCCTCGCGCGGCGGCACGGCGGCCAGCGCGAGCTCGTCGGGCTGCCCGGTCGGCAGATCCTTCAGGGAGTGCACGGCGAAGTCGATCTCACCGAGCAGCAACGCCTCGCGCAGCGCGGTGACGAAGACGCCCGTGCCGCCGATCTGCGCGAGGTGCTCACGGGAGGTGTCGCCGTACGTCGTGATCTCCACGAGCTCGACGGGCCTGCCGGTCACCTGGCTCACGGCCTGCGCCACCAGCCCGGACTGGGCCATGGCGAGCTTGCTGCGCCTGGTCCCCAGCCTCAGTGCCGCCTTCTCATCTGGTCGCCCTTGGGGCGCTCCAGCCTGCCCCTGCGGCGCACGTGGCTCACGTGGCTCACTCATGCTCGCCCTCGGTTCTTGGCGTTCTCGTTGTTGTTCTCGGCCCGCGAGACGGAGGCGACCGTCTCGGGGTCCAGGTCGAACAGGGTTCGCAGCGCGTCCGCGTACCCGGCGCCACCGGGTTCGGCGGCGAGTTGCTTGACCCGTACGGTCGGTGCGTGCAGCAGCTTGTCGACGACGCGCCGCACGGTTTGCGTGATCTCGCCCCGCTCCTTGTCGTCGAGGTCCGGCAGCCGCCCGTCGAGCCGCGCGATCTCGCTCGCGACGAGGTCGGCGGCCATGGTGCGCAGCGCCACGACGGTGGGGGTGATGTGGGCGGCCCGCTGGGCGGCGCTGAAGGCGGCCACCTCGTCGGAAACGATCCTCCGCACCTGGTCCACGTCCGCCGCCATCGGCGCGTCCGCGGACGCCTCGGCCAGCGACTCGATGTCGACGAGCCGCACGCCGAGCAGCCGGTGCACGGCCGCGTCGATGTCACGGGGCATGGCGAGGTCCAGCAGCGAGAGCACGGGCGCGGGCCGGGGGGCCTCGGCGACCGGTTCGGGCCTGCGGCGCTCGGGCACCCGGCCGACGGTGGCGACGGCCAGCACGAGCGCGGCGATGGCGTCGGCGTCGGCCTCCGGGTCGAGTACGGCCGCCCCGCGCGGGGCACGGGCCGCGACATCGCCCTTGTCCACCCAGGCCGCGTGCTGCTCCAGCTCGGCGGCGGCCATTCCGGCGACGGCGGCCTCGCCGAGTACGGAGAAGCCGGCCGTGCCCTGCACGGCGGACAGGTCGAGCGGGCAGTCGTCGTCGGTGCCGACGCTGGTGGGAGCGAGCTGCGTCTGGTGGCCCACGGCCGCGGGCGACGCCGTACGAGCGGAGCCGGCACCTCGCACGAGGGGCTTCGCCGCGGGCTCGGCCCTGACCACGGACTCTCCCGTGCGTCCCTCCACGGCCGCCGCGACCGTCTCGGCCGTCAGGACGAGTCCCGTGGCTCCGGTACAGGAGATGGCGACGTCGGCACGTGTCAGCTCGAGCGGCACCGAATCCATCGGTACCGCGCGGGCCAGCACGTCCGTGTCGCCGCCCTCGTTCTCGTTGAGGATCTGGGCGAGCCGCTCCGCGCGGTCCGGGGTGCGGTTGGCGATGACGATCTCGGAGACTCCGGCGCGCGCGAGCGTCGCCGCGGCCAGCGAGGACATCGAGCCCGCGCCGATGACGAGGGCCTTCTTGCCCTTGGCCCAGGCGTCGACGGCGGTGCCGGCCGACAGCTGCTGGAGGCCGAAGGTGACGAGGGACTGCCCGGCGCGGTCGATGCCGGTCTCGGAGTGGGCGCGCTTGCCGACCCGCAGCGACTGCTGGAGCAGGTCGTTCAGCAGCCGGCCCGCGGTGTGCATCTCCTGCGCGGTGGCGAGCGCGTCCTTGATCTGGCCGAGGATCTGGCCCTCGCCCACGACCATCGAGTCGAGCCCGCAGGCCACCGAGAAGAGGTGGTGGACGGCACGGTCCTCGTAGTGCACGTAGAGGTGGGGGGTGAGCTCGTCGAGGCCGACCCCGCTGTGCTGGGCGAGCAGCGTGGACAGCTCGGCGACGCCCGCGTGGAACTTGTCGACGTCGGCGTACAGCTCGATGCGGTTGCAGGTGGCGAGCAGCGTGGCCTCGGCGGCCGGTTCGGCGGCGACCGTGTCCTGCAGCAGCTTGATCTGGGCGTCCGCGTTCAGCGTGGCCCGCTCCAGGACGCTGACCGGGGCGCTGCGGTGGCTCAGCCCGACGACGAGGAGACTCATGCCGGCATCACGGCGGGGACGTCCCCGTCAGGACCTTTGCCGTTGTCCTCCTGGGCGGCCTGGGCCACGGCGGCGGCACCGGCCTGGGCCTCGGCCTCCTCGCCGGCCTTGCGCTGCTCGTGGAAGGCGAGGATCTGCAGCTCGATGGAGAGATCGACCTTGCGCACGTCGACGCCGTCCGGGACGGACAGGACGGTCGGCGCGAAGTTGAGGATGGAGGTGACTCCGGCCGCGACCAGGCGGTCGCAGACCTGCTGGGCCACGCCCGGCGGGGTGGTGATGACGCCGATGGAGACGCCGTTCTCGTCGATGATCTTCTCGAGGCCGTCGCTGTGCTGCACGGCGATCCCGGCGACCTGCTTTCCGGCCATCTCCGGATCGGCGTCGATCAGCGCGGCGACCCGGAAACCACGGGAGGCGAACCCGCCGTAGTTGGCCAGCGCGGCGCCGAGGTTACCGATACCGACGATCACTACCGGCCAGTCCTGGGTCAGGCCCAGCTCACGGGAGATCTGGTACACGAGATACTCGACGTCGTACCCCACACCACGCGTCCCGTAGGAGCCGAGGTAGGAGAAGTCCTTGCGCAGCTTCGCGGAGTTGACCCCCGCCGCGGCCGCGAGCTCCTCGGAGGAGACCGTGGGTACCGAGCGCTCCGACAGTGCGGTGAGGGCTCGGAGGTACAGCGGAAGCCGGGCGACGGTGGCCTCGGGAATCCCTCGGCTGCGGGTCGCCGGTCGGTGAGTTCGGCCAGTTGCCACGGTGCTCCTGCGGGTAGCGCGGGGCTGCAGGCGGTCACACGTACCTAGACCGCCCCGTCGAATGCAGGCTATGTCTTTGTGAACGCGTGCACAAAGATGGTGTCCGATTTGCCCGGGCAACGTGACGGGGGTCACGCACTCCCGGCGCGCCCGTATGGAACCGGCGCGCACACAACTTCGTTCCGCACCTGAAGGGGGCAAAACCGTACACTCTCCTCAACAAATCCCGCCCCCGAGACCAATCGCCGTCGATCCTAGGCGACTTTCCGGACCCGTTGGACTCACCGGTCAGGAGGGGGCCCGGACCCGATCACGGCACAATCCGGACGGAACGCCACGCCACACCGCGCCACAAGGCGCCGCTACGGCGCGAGGGCTTTGCGCAGCCGCGCCTCGTCCACACGCCAGAAGGTGTGCTGCGCCCCGTCCACCAGCACCACGGGGATCTGCTCCCAGTAGGCACGGTGCAGCTCTTCATCCTCGGTGATGTCCTTGTGCTCCCAGGGGACCCCGAGATCCCCACACACCTTCTCCACCACTTCTTGTGCGTCATCACACAGATGACAACCAGGTTTCCTGATGAGCGTGACCAGCCGCTCCGAGGGTGCCTTCTGCGTCGTACGGCGCCCACCGCGCCGGAACATGGAACTCATACGGGTCATTCTCCCGCCACCCGCGCGGCCAGGAGGTGCCGGTCGGACGACTTCTTTAACGGCTCGGTCGCGGAGAGTTCACAGCCTCGCATCCTCTCGACTCCGGAAGCTCCGAACAAACTGGCTATGCTCACGACATGGCCGCTCTCGGATGGCTCACTCCCCGTAGGCGCTCCGCCACCGCGCGGAGCGTGTTGGCAGGCGAGGCCTCGGCGGAGGCAGCGCGCAAGTCCTCCCAGGAACTGGAGGAACTAGCCCACGACGCCGCGCCCGACGCCGCCGCGCCCGCCCAGGAACCGGAGTTCCCGGTCCTCGGCGACGAGAAGGCCGCGGCCTTCTTCGACCTCGACAACACCGTGATGCAAGGCGCCGCCCTCTTCCACTTCGGCCGGGGCCTGTACAAACGGAAGTTCTTCGAGACCCGCGACCTCGCCCGATTCGCCTGGCAGCAGGCATGGTTCAGGCTGGCCGGCGTCGAGGACCCGGAACACATGCAGGACGCCCGTGACTCGGCACTCTCGATCGTCAAGGGCCACCGGGTCGCGGAGCTGATGTCGATCGGCGAGGAGATCTACGACGAGTACATGGCCGAACGCATCTGGCCCGGTACGCGCGCCCTCGCCCAGGCCCACCTGGACGCGGGCCAGAAGGTCTGGCTGGTCACTGCGGCCCCTGTCGAGATCGCCACGGTGATCGCCCGCAGGCTGGGCCTGACCGGTGCGCTGGGCACGGTCGCGGAGTCGGTGGACGGCGTCTACACGGGCAAGCTGGTGGGCGAGCCCCTGCACGGGCCGGCGAAGGCGGAGGCGGTCCGTGCGCTGGCCGCCGCCGAGGGCCTGGACCTCTCCCGCTGCGCCGCCTACAGCGACTCCCACAACGACATCCCCATGCTGTCCCTGGTCGGCCACCCCTACGCGATCAACCCGGACACGAAACTCCGCAAGCACGCTCATACGTTCGATTGGCGTCTGCGCGACTACCGTACGGCCCGCAAGGCCGCGAAGGTCGGCATCCCCGCCGCGGCCGGCGTCGGCGCCGTGGCCGGCGGCACAGCGGCCGCCATCGCCCTCCACCGCCGCCGCCGCTGACACACCCGGGGCCGCGCCCCGCATCCCCCGCCCGCCCATAGTTCTTCGACTACCGGCCGGTGGGGGCTTGGCGCGCAGTTCCCCGCGCCTCTAAAGACCTCCAGCCCGTCCGGCGTGCGAGGACAAGGCCACTCAGGCCGATGGGGCGCCGGGGCGCTGGGGCGCAGCCCCGTGCCCCAGGGGCGCGGGGAACTGCGCGACCAGCCCCCACCCACCCGCAGCCGAAGAACCCACCTCGGGGGTCTGGGGGCGCAGCCCCCAGGGATCCCGCCGGGAGTCGGCCAATCCCCTGTCCTACCCCCGCGGCCCCCCGCCCAGTCACCCCATCCCCACACGGCCACAACACGCCCCGCACCCAGACGGAACCCGAACCCATCCGATCAACAACCGGTCACTGTCCGGCACTTGATCGGGCGTCAATCGGTTACAGAAGCGACGTAATCGATGATTTGAGCAACTCGGTGTAGCGCTGCCTGTACGAAGCGTTATTCTCCTCAGACGCAAACCGGTACCCCTCCGTCGCTACGACGGGTGAACGGTCCCGCACTGCACGTGATGGAAGCTCTGCCTCTGGGAGTCCCGTGTACTCACACGTCGGGGTTGACGCCTCGGGCCTGGCTACGCTGCGCGCAACGGTCCTGGACCGTTTGCGCGGCTTCGTCCCCACCGCTTACGCCGTCCCCGCCCTCGCCGCCGTCCCCGCGCCCCTCGGCCCTTGCTACGCCCTGGCCGAGGGCAGCGCGGCGGTCGGCAGACGAGGCCGCTCGGGCTCGGCCGCCACGCCCACCGCACGCCGCCCGGCCGCAGACAGCGACAGCGCCCGGATGATGGATCTGGTCGAGCGCGCACAGGCCGGCGAGGCCGACGCCTTCGGCCGCCTCTACGACCAGTACAGCGACACCGTGTACCGCTACATCTACTACCGCGTCGGCGGCAAGGCGACCGCCGAGGACCTCACCAGTGAGACGTTCCTGCGCGCCCTGCGACGCATCGGAACGTTCACCTGGCAGGGTCGCGACTTCGGCGCCTGGCTGGTCACCATCGCCCGCAACCTGGTCGCGGACCACTTCAAATCGAGCCGATTCCGACTCGAAGTGACCACCGGCGAAATGCTCGACGCGAACGAGGTCGAGCGAAGCCCCGAGGACTCCGTCCTGGAGTCACTGTCGAACGCGGCCCTGCTCGACGCCGTACGACGGCTCAACCCCCAGCAGCAGGAGTGCGTCACCCTGCGCTTCCTGCAAGGGCTCTCGGTCGCCGAGACCGCACGGGTGATGGGCAAGAACGAGGGCGCCATCAAGACCCTCCAGTATCGAGCCGTCCGCACCCTGGCGCGGCTCCTCCCGGACGACGCCCGCTGAAACCCGTACGAACGCCGGTCCGTACGAACGCCATAGTGATCCCACACGCTCTGCGACACTCAACTCACCTTCCGTCAAAGTCCGTTGACTTCGCGGTCCGGTCATCCGTCGTCCGTAACCCAAGTGCCGCGACGCTCGTTGTGCGGGATACAGGCTCCCTGTGGTCACGACCCGGCCTTCGCCGATCACTCGATCGTGTGGATGCGCTCGGGGCGTGCAACCCTCAGGACCCCCTGGGGAGTCGACCGTCTTGACGAGAGGAGGTGCCGCCAGTGATCGCGAACGTATCGGCACACCGGCGGGCGGACGCCTTCGCCCAGGCCCTGGAGGAGCAGTCCGACCGGGGCACGGCGGCCGAGCAGCCCGATGGATCGGCACCGTCCCGGGCTGCATCGGAACAGACCGAGCAGGGCCTCCTGTTGGCCCTCGCCACCGGTCTCGGCGAGCTGCCCAAACCGGAGCTGGACCCCGAGGTCAAGGTCGTGCAGCGAGCACAGCTCGTGGCAGCGATGGAGGCCATGCTGCTGGAAGGCACCGCCGCGGGGGGCGAAGGCCCGGACCGTTTCGTGCCCGAGCAGCGCTCGCACCGGGCACGGGGCGCACACCGGGCGACCGGACTGGGGAAGCTGCGACCGCGTTCGCGTTTGTCCAAGGGCCTGGCCGCGGGCGGGCTCACCGTGAGTGTGGCCGCGGGAGCCTTCGGGGGCGTGGCAGCCGCCAGCTCCGACGCCCTGCCCGGTGACTCGCTCTACGGGCTCAAACGAGGCATGGAGGACATCAAACTCGGCCTGGCCCACGGCGACAGCGACCGCGGTGAGCTCTACCTCGACCAGGCGTCCACACGCCTGAGCGAGGCACGCCGGCTGATGGAGCGAGGCCGCTCGGGCCACCTCGACCACGAGTCCCTGGGCGAGATCCGCCGCGCCCTTTCGGGCATGCAGCACGACGCCTCCGAGGGCCACCGCCTGCTGTACGAGGCGTACGAGCGGGACGGTTCACTGGGCCCCATCCAGGCCCTGTCCGCCTTCGCCCAGTCGCACCGCGAGGCCTGGGGCGCGCTGCGCGACCGGCTGCCCGTCCAGCTCGGCGACGTCAGTCAGCAGGTCTCGTCGGTGTTCGCCGCCATAGACGAAGAGGTCGACCCGCTGCTCCCGGGCACCCCGGCGAAGGAGGGCACAGGCCGTCACCGGGGTGCCAGTTCGGACGCCCCGGGCTCGTCGTCCGGTACGGACCGTCCGGCGCCCAGCGCCAGCAGCGGCTCCACCACCGGCAGCCACGGCAGCGGCAAGCCGAAGCCGTCCGGCTCCACCAGTACCGGCGAGGGCCTGCTCGGCGGCACCACGGGCGGCCTCCTGGACCCGCCCAAGGACACCACCAGCTCGTCCCCGTCGGCCGGCAAGTCCAGCCCGACGAGTGGCGCGCCGGACGTCACCCTGCCCCCGCTGCTGCCCGGTCTCTTGCCGGGCCTGGGCATCAACAGCGAGGACAGCAAGTAACTCCGGTACGAGGCTGGGGCGCCCTTCTCGGAAGGGCGCCCCAGCCTCGTATGTCCGTCACCAGCGGAACGTTCGTCAGAAGAAGACCGACCGGCGCTGCACCAGCAGCTTGTACAGCGTGTGCTGGATCTGCTCCCTGACCTGGTCCGTCAGGTTGAACATCAGCATCGGGTCCTCGGCGGCCTCCGGCGGATAGCCGTCCGTGGGAATCGGCTCGCCGAACTGGATCGTCCACTTCGTGGGGAGCGGGACGGCGCCCAGCGGACCCAGCCACGGGAAGGTCGGCGTGATCGGGAAGTACGGGAAACCCAGCAGCCGCGCCAGCGTCTTCGCGTTGCCGATCATCGGGTAGATCTCCTCCGCGCCGACGATCGAGCACGGAATGATCGGGGCGCCCTGCCGCAGGGCCGTCGACACGAACCCGCCTCGGCCGAAGCGCTGGAGCTTGTAGCGCTCGCCGAACGGCTTGCCGATGCCCTTGAAGCCCTCCGGCATCACACCGACCAGCTCGCCGCGCTCCAGAAGCCGTTCGGCGTCCTCGGCGCAGGCGAGGGTGTGACCGGCCTTGCGGGCCAGCTCGTTGACCACCGGCAGCATGAAGACCAGGTCCGCCGCGAGAAGGCGCAGATGGCGGCTCTCGGGGTGGTTGTCGTGGACGGCGACCTGCATCATCAGGCCGTCCAGCGGGAGGGTGCCCGAGTGGTTGGCGACGATCAGCGCGCCGCCGTCGGTCGGGATGTTCTCGATGCCCTTCACCTCGACCCGGAAGTACTTCTCGTACAGCGGCCGGATCAGGGACATCAGGACCTGCTCGGTGAGCTCCTGGTCGTACCCGAAGTCATCGATCTCGTAGTCACCGGTGAGGCGCCGGCGCAGGAAGGCGAGACCACCGGCGACGCGCCGTTCCAGCCCGCCACCCTCCCGCGCCTGTGACGTCGACGGCGCGTTCTTCGGCGTCGACGGCTGAGGCGGCTGTTCCTCACGCGTCACAGGAACATCATCCTGCGGGAAGGTCCGGCCGGGCAGGGGCTGGACCTCACGTACCACCACGGGATCGCCCTTGCGCCGGCTCCCCGCGGCCCGCCGCCGCGGCGGGCGCTGCACAGCACCCCCGCGCGACCGGTCGTCGTCGAACGGAATGACCTTGGCGTCCGCCATCGTCGATGCGCTCCTCAGTTGGCGCTCAGTGTCGGGGGGTTGCCGCCGCCCACGTAACGCAGCGCGGCGATCCGGTCGACGGCCCCAGCGAGGGCCTCGGGGGGCAGGAGTCCGGGCCCCCGGCTGCGTGCGAAGTCCGCGAAGGTCTCCGCGGTCGAGTATCTCGGTTTGTAGCCCAGCGTCTCGCGCATCTGGTTCGTCGACACGACCCTGCCGTGGGTGAGCAGCCGCAGCTGCTCCGGCGAGAAGTCCGTCACCCCCAGGGTACGCACCGCCGTGCCCGCCCAGCTGAGCGCCGGCAGCAGCAGGGGCACCGTGGGGCGCCCCAGGCGTCGAGCGCACTGCGAGAGCAACAGGACGCCGTCTCCGGCGATGTTGAAGGTGCCGCTGTTGAGAGTGCCGCGCTGTGGATCGTGCGAGGCGATCCGCAGTACCTCGATCACGTCGTCCTCGTGCACGAACTGCAGCCGCGGGTCGTAGCCGAAAACGGTCGGCAGCACCGGCAGCGCGAAGTACGAGGCGAGCGGCGAGTCGGCGCTCGGCCCGAGGATGTTCGCGAACCGCAGCACACACACGGCGACGTCGGGCCGCCGCCGCGCGAAGCCACGCACATACCCCTCGACCTCCACCGTGTCCTTCGCGAAGCCGCCGCTGGGCAGCGACTTGGGCGGGGTGGTCTCGGTGAACACGGCCGGGTCTCGCGGCGCGGACCCGTAGACGTTCGTACTGGACTTCACGACGAGCCGCTTGACCGACGGGGACTTCTGGCAGGCGCCCAGCAGCTGCATGGTGCCGATGACGTTGGTCTCCTTGACCGTCGTCCGGCTGCCGCCGCCCAGCGCGATGCCCGTCACGTCCATGTGGACGACCGTGTCGACGGAGTGCTCGGCGAGCACCCGGGCGATCGTGGGCTGGCGGATGTCGGCCTGGACGAACTCGGCCTCGCCCAGATGGTGGTCGGGCCGCACCGCGTCCACGGCGATCACCCGGTCCACCTGGGGGTCACGCTGGATCCGTCGTACGAACCGGCCTCCCAGCTGACGGGCCACTCCGGTGACGAGCACGACCTTCCCCAAGATCAGCGCCTCTCTTCCCGTTCTGGACATGAGCGGACGTAGCTCTGCTCGTACCCTGCCGTGTTCCCCGTGTGCCGCCAACCTAGCGGGTTGATGTTGCGCTGTGATGACCACCCGATGCACGAAGTGACGACAGCCACGGACATACGATCAGACCAAGCCACACGCCACATGGGCGTATGCACAGCATCGCCCTCCGGGGCCCTCGCGCAGGAGACGCGCGCCCGCTCTCCACGGAAAGTACCCGCTCTGGGCGAAAGCCGCCGCGACGGCGGAAGCCGAGGGCCCTGACTCCGGCCGGAAAACGGCTGTGGCCCCCCACCGGCCGGTGGGGGGCCACAGAGCGCGCCGTTCGCAGCGCTCGCACAAGCGCAAGGACGAGCCCCGGCGATGCGGGGCACGGCCCTACTTCTTGTTGCGACGCTGAACGCGAGTGCGCTTGAGCAGCTTGCGGTGCTTCTTCTTGGCCATCCGCTTGCGCCGCTTCTTGATAACAGAGCCCACGACTACCCTCGCTCACTTCTCTTTACTCGGTGCTGGGCTGCATGGGCCCACACGACCTATGAGGGGCCAGCCTACCCGTCCGAGCGCTGAGGTCGTAATCGAGGGGATCCGAGTGGATTCCCGAGGCGGCCACAAGACCCTCTCGGGAACCCCTCGAAGCATCCGTCAGGCTGTCTCCACCCCCACATAGCTCTCGCGGAGGTACTCGTGAACCGCTTGCTCCGGCACCCGGAAGGACCTCCCCACCCGGATCGCCGGCAGATGACCGCTGTGCACCAAGCGGTACACGGTCATCTTCGACACTCGCATCACCGAGGCGACTTCCGCCACGGTAAGGAACTGAACCTCGTTCAGAGGCCTCTCGCCAGCTGCAGCCATGACACACCTGAACCTTCCGCACTCGACGGCCACCGGCTTCCCCTTCCGGTGACTCTTCGTCGTTGCGTGCTCACTCCCCAATGTAGGGGCGGGTGATGCGAGTGGGGAAGAGGGGATGGCATCGGCCGCCTACTGTGACAGACACGCTCGATTGAGTACATAGCGAGTAAGCGGTCGGTAGTAATCAGACCGCACAGCGTCATCAAGCGGAACGACGAGGGACACCCGCCCCTCTGCCTCTCCGACGAAGAGCGCAGGATCGTCCGTATCGGCCAGCCCCATCGCCTCGAACCCCAGCTGACCTGCTCCGCAGACCCAGCCGTGGTCCCCGATGACGAGTTCCGGGAGCGGCCCGCCGCCCTCCGCGGCAGCCGCCAGAACGGTCCGAACCGGCAGCGGCGAGTGGGTGTGTGCGCCGGTCGCACCACCGGGGGCTTGGGCGGCGGGTTCGCGTACCAGCGCGACACCTTGTACGTAGTCAAGGTTGTACGTGCGTAGGCCGAACCGGGTCGTTATGTCGACAGAGCTACCCTGCGCGGGGGTGAGGACGGTACATCCCGCCGCCGACAGGGCGTCCGCAAGGGCGGCGTAGAAACCGAGCAGACGGTGCGGATGACCGGTCCCGAGGAGTACCGCCTCGCGCTTCCGGGCCGCCGCCGCGAGTCGCGCCGCGAAGGAATCGAGTGCGACCAAAGTCCGCTCGGGGTCGATCACATCATGCCCACTCGTGTGCGCCGGATCGGCCGAAACTCCACACTTGTCGGCCATCAACTCGATCAGATCCCGCTGCTCCCACGTCCACTCGGGATCGAGCCCGAGCAGCACACGGGGATCGCGGGCCGCGAAGAGGCGATAGCTCCGCAGACTCTCCTCACGCGAGGTCGCAACGGGCCCGGCCAACCGGGCCGCCAGCAGGTGCGCACGTAATGCTCCGGTGCTCAACACGACAGCGATGCTGACGCACATGAACCCCCTTAACCCCGAATTTCCCGAAAACGCCCCACACTTGGCGTAATGCACACTCTGCCCCGGCTGTTCCCCGCCGGGGGGTGACGCGGAGTCCCCGGGGGGCCGGGGTGCAGCCCGCCGGGGGCCGGGGTGGAGCCCCACTGGGGGCCGGGGCGGAGCCCCGCCGGGGTCCGGGGCGCAGCCCGGCGAGGGTCCGGGGCGCAGCCCCGCCGGGGTCCGGGGCGCAGCCCGCCGAGGGTCCGGGGCGCAGCCCAGCTGGGGGGTCTGCGGCGCACCTCCGCCGAGGGGACGGGGCACTGCCCCACGGGAGGTCCGGGGGTTCGGGCAGAGCCCGGCCGGGGTCTCGGGCAGAGCCCGAGTTGGGATACAAGGGCGCAGCCCCGCAAAGGAGTCCGGGACGCAGGCGCGCCAAGGGAATGCGAACGGAGCCCCGCGGGAGGTCCGGAGCGCAGCCCCGGGGATGCCGCGGCACATACGCCGGGACGTCAGGGGCGAAGCCCCGGGGTGCAGGGGCGGAGCCGCGGGGTGCAAGGGCGGAGCCGCGGGGTGCAAGGGCGGAGCCCCGCCGGGGGTTCCGAAGCCCAGCCCCGCGGGAGGTCCGGGGCAGAGACTCCCCAGGTGGGATACAGGAACACGGCCCCGTAAGGGGGCCGGGGCGCAGCCCCGCCGAGGGAACGGGCATACACCGCGGGAAGTCCGGAGCAGAGCCCGCCGGGTGCGGGGGCGCAGCCCCCCCCCAGAGGTCGGGGGCCACAGCCCCCGGGGCGCAGCCCCGCCGGGGGGACGGGAGCTCAGGGGGCGGGGATGCGGTGGTGGGGGCTGGTGGGTGTTAGGGGAGGAGGCCGCGTAGGGGGAACACCGCACGGCGCGTCGCGACGATCGCCTGGTCGAGGCGGTCCGCCGGGTCGTACCCGGACTCCCACCCCTTCCAGGACACGGGCCACCGCCCGTCCGTCATCCGCACGGGCGCCAACTGCCGCGTACGAGCGAAGACCTCCTGCCGCCAGCTCTCGGGAATCACCGTCTCGGGGTCGATGGGCCGCCCCGCCGCGACGGCGACCAGATGCGTCCACGACCGCGGTACGACGTCCACGACCGCGTACCCGCCCCCACCCAACGCGACCCACCGCCCGTCGGCGTACTCGTGCGCCAGGTCGTGACAGGCGACCTGCACGGCCCGCTGCGCGTCGAGCGAGACGGCGAGATGAGCGAGCGGATCCTCGAAGTGGGTGTCGGCACCGTGCTGGGTGACAAGCACCTGCGGCCGAAACTCGGCGACGAGCTCGGGCACCACGGAGTGGAACGCCCGCAGCCACCCCGCGTCCCCGGTCCCGGCCGGCAGCGCGACATTGACGGCGGAGCCCTCCGCCGAGGAGGCCCCCGTCTCCTCCGGCCACCCGGTCTGCGGGAACAGCGTCCGCGGATGCTCGTGCAGCGAGATCGTCAGAACCCGGGGGTCCTCCCAGAACGCCGCCTGCACCCCGTCCCCGTGGTGCACATCGACATCCACGTACGCGATCCGCTCGGCCCCCAGCTCCAGCAGCCGCGCGATCGCGAGCGAGGCGTCGTTGTAGATGCAGAACCCGGACGCCCCACCCGGCATCGCATGGTGCAGCCCACCCGCGAAGTTCACCGCGTGCAGCGCGTCCCCGTGCCACACCGCCTCCGCCGCCCCGACCGACTGCCCGGCGATCAGCGCCGACACCTCGTGCATTCCCGCGAAGGCGGGATCGTCCATGGTCCCGAGCCCGTACGAGGCGTCCGCGGCCCCCGGATCCACCGACGCGGCCTTGACCGCCTCGACATAGTCCTCACGATGCACGAGCCGCAACGTCGACTCCCCGGCCGACTTCGCCGCGACGACATCCACCTCCCGGTCGAGCCCGAAGGCATCGACCAGTCGCCGGGTCAGCGCCAGCCGGACCGGATCCATCGGATGGTCCGGGCCGAAGTCATAGCCCGTTACTGCCTCGTCCCACATCAGCTGTGCGCGGCCGCTCATGTCCGTCACCGTATCGGTCCGGTTCGGGCGCGAACGAGCGGGCGTACCCCAAGGTCGCCAGGACCAACACCATCGGTACAAGCATGGCGCCCCGGTAGTTCCAGGCGTCGCCCAACGCCCCCACCAACGGCGAACCGATCAAGAACCCGACGTAATTGAAGATGTTCAGCCGCGCGATGGCCGCATCCGAAGCCCCCGGGAACAGCCGTCCGGCCGCCGCGAATGTCTGCGGCACCAGCACACACAACCCCAGCCCCAGCAACGTGAACCCGAGCATCCCGACCCACGCCCCCGGCGCCACCGCCACCACCGCGAACCCCAGCGCCGCCACGACCGCACCCAGCCGTACGACGGCCACCGCCCCGAACCGCCGCACCCCGAAGTCCCCGACGGCCCGTCCCACCAGTGTCATCACCATGTAGACGTTGTACGGAACGGTCGCCAACTGCTCCGAACTGCCCAGCACGTCCTGCAGATACTTCGCACTCCAGTTTGAAACTGTCGAGTCCCCGATGTACGCGAACGTCATCACCAGACACAGCGGCAACAGCAGCCTGAAGACCAGGGCCCCACTCTGCCCCTGCCCCTTCCCGACCTCGGCAGCGGCCTCGCCCTCGGCAGCGGCCTCAGGAACAGAAGCGGCGCCCGCGTCGACGTACCACCGACTCCCCACGAACGCCGCCGGCAGCAGCACGAGCACCACCGGCAGATAGGACACGAACAGCGAGAGATGCCAGTGCGCCCCGACCCACGCGAGCGAGGCGCCCACGATCCCGCCCAGGCTGTACGTGGCATGGAAGCCGAGCATGATGCTGCGCCCGTACGTCCGCTGGAGGCTCACCCCGAGCATGTTCATGGAGGCGTCGAGCGCGCCGACCGCGAGCCCGAAGGCGCCGAGCGCGACCGCCAGTTCGACCAGCCGGTCCCCCGACCCGACCCCGAGCAGCGCGAGGAGCACAACGGGCTGGGACCAGCGCAGCAGCCGACTGGGCCGTATTCGCCTCACCAACTGCTCGGTCGTCACGCTGCCGACCCCGGCGAGGATCGGCACGGCGGCCAGGAACGCGGGCAGCAACGCGTCGGAGACGCCGTACCGGTCCTGGATGGCCGGGATGCGCGTCACGAGCAGGGCAAAGGTGGCGCCCTGAGCGAAGAAACTGAACGCCAAAGAGGCCCTACCGCGCCGCAGCACATCTGTCATGGCGGCGAGCGTAGGGCCCCGGCTTACCGGTGGGTAGATCCAGCCGAAGATGAATTTTGCTCAACTCTTCGGCTGGATGGTCCCGGCGACCTCGTTCTCCAGCATCTTCTCCATCGGAACGACCGCCAGCCGCCCAGCTACCAGGATGGCCAGCGCGATCGCACCGATCATCACGACCGTGCCCAGCCAGACCATCGTGTCGACCGGCAGGGTGTACGCGCCCACGACCCGTGCGACGCACTCCCCGAGCAGCGCCACGCCCCAGACCAGGGAGAAGGTCCGCTCGGCCTTCCGGAACCGCGGGGAGCCGGCCGCCAGCCGGTCCCACGCGGCGTTCTTGGCCGCGTCGCCCTTGATGAGGAACGGCTTCATGCCCGCCGTCATCATCGGCCTGCCGAGCCTCACGGACACCAGGATGCCGATGCCGATCGCGCTGCTGACCCCACTGTCCTTGGCCAGCATCAGACGCGGGTCACCGGCGACGAGGCTGAGGGCGAGCCCGACGACGTTGACGAACAGAATCAGCCCGGCCAGGGCGTTGGCCTTGCGCTCCTTCACCGCGCTCCACACGGTCCGCACCGCCGGCACCACGCTGCTCCAGCCGAGGGCCGCCATGGTGCTCATGCCGAACCCGTTCTTGAGGAGGTAGTACGACCCGACGGGCACCGCCACGTCGAGGATCAGCGGCAGGAAGCTGGGCCTGGCGGCGACATCGGCGCTCGTGGCGGCCGGTGCCTCGACGGTGGTCGCTCCAGTGCTGGTCTCGATGGCCGTGATGCTCATGATCGGGTCCCTCCGTCGTCGCTGTGTACGTCCCGTTCGATGTACTCAGCTTCGCGGTCGGACCCCACTCGCCAACAGAAACGATCGTCCGGAGCTGGGCGTGACAAATGTCAGTGCCGGGCGGTGGGTGTCGTCATACGAGCAGGTCAGCCAACTCACCCAGCTCGGAGAAGAGTTGAGTGGCACCGGTGAGCTTGGCGGCCGGTGTCATGGCGGTGAACCCGTACACGTCCATCCCGGCGGCGTTCGCAGCCCGCACCCCGAGTGGACTGTCCTCGACAACGACACACCGGTGCGGCGCCACGCCCATCCGCTCGGCCGCGTGGAGAAACAGATCGGGTGCCGGCTTGCCCCGCCCCACGTCCTGCGAGCTGAAGACACGCCCCTCGTCGAACCACCGGTCGAGCCCGGTCTTCCGATGCCCCACCCGGATCCGCTCATGGCTCCCGGAGGAGGCCACGCAGTACGGGACCTCGTCCGCGGCCAGCTTCTCCAGCAGCTGCACGGCACCGGGAACGGGTTGCAGCTCCCGCTCGAAGGCGGCGAACACCCGCCCGTGAAAGACGTCGTCGAACTCCTCCGGCAGCCGCTGCCCGCTCCGCTCCAGGACGAGCTCGTGGATGCGGTGCATGGCGGACCCCATGTAGTCCCGGATGGACTCCTCGTACGAGGTCGGGTGCCCGAGTTCGGTCAGATAGGCGGCCAGGATCGTGTTGGAGATCGGCTCACTGTCCACGAGGACGCCGTCGTTGTCGAAGATCACCAGGTCATAGCGCATGACAAAACCCTAGGTCCCCTGAACGCAGAAAACCCCCGTACCGATTTCCCGGTACGGGGGTTCTCCCTAAAATTAGTTCGGCGGCGTCCTACTCTCCCACAGGGTCCCCCCTGCAGTACCATCGGCGCTGTGAGGCTTA